>JAGLUH010000514.1 GCA_023134875.1 Candidatus Zixiibacteriota bacterium | reverse complement strand
GCCCACCGCCAGGATTACGGCGAAATGAGCCTCTGTGTCCAAAGACAACAGCGGCAGGTTGAAACTCACCATTAACCCGAGATCGCCGCAGTCATCCCACGGACTACTCGCCGGCGGCATGAGGAGATCATATTTCTCAGATTCCGTGAGAGTTCCCGATTTCAAATCGGCACCGGCAACCGACCGGCCGGAAAACGATCCCTCGACAAGGAAACGTAGTCCAAAGTAACGGCTGTCGGCGATATTGCCAAAGAGAAAATCCTTCTCATCGCGGATCAGGGTCTCGCCCCCATCAAAGTCGGCATCGAGTATCAGTCCCAGGTAAAGCGATTCCATCAGGTAGAGAGGATCGATCCGATACTTAAGCAGAACGAAATCATCCTCTCCCGCCTGGGCGGGAAGAACAGTAGCCTGCGCCACCAATAGGTTGCCATCCGTTGTCTGGTAAGTTGATCTTGCTTCCTTGATGTTTCCCTGGTTGACCAGAGTAATCGTGTCGACCGCCAGAAAATCGAGGTTGCCGGGAAGGCCGTCATAGACGGTTCCACTCTCGTCGGCGAGTATCAGCGTCAGGAGAGAAAGGGGATCAATCTGGGTGGCTGAATCAGAAAGACACCGGCTGGTACCAAAGTTCGATACTTGGTAACTGATTCGCCCATTTCCCAGGTTGAACAGTTGACCGACGGCAGGCTGGCCGGTTATCAACGGGAACGCCGCCGTGTTAATGAAACCGTGCTGAACGCTGTAGAAATCGACACTACAGGTGATGGCTTTGCCGAGGGACGCCTGATGATGGAGCTTGATCAGAAAAGGATCGCCGCTATTGTCGATCTGACCATCAGTCCCTACCGACCCGAAATAAACGCTGTCTTGCAAGATCGAGGTGAGGAGATCATCTGTCCGAATGCGCACCCAGAGATCGGTCACAGCGACATGGGTATTGGATACGACCAGTTCCAAGCTTGTGGTATTGCCTGGAGAAAGAATGGCATTGTCGGTTCCCGCCAACTGGAAGTTGACGATCTGCAGGTTGGCTTTCTCCGGCGTGGGTAGATAGTCGAGAGCACGAGCGACGTTGATAAATCCCCAACCATAATCATTATCTTCACCGACGACGCCGAGATCGGTAGCAGAAAGAATCAGGGCATTTTTGATTTCTGCCACAGTGGCGTCGGGGTTGTATTCGCGCAACAAGGCGACAGCTCCGGCCACAAAAGGAGCCGCCATCGAGGTCCCCGATATCACACGATAACCGCCGCCGCTGTAGCTGGAGCGAATCGCCGTTCCCGGTCCTACCAGTTCCGGCTTGATGATGTTATCATCACAGTTGGAGGGACCGCGGCTGGAGAAATTGGCAATCGGCAGGTCGGGTTGATTCTGATCAACCGCGCCGACCGAGAATGAATTCAGCGGGCCCGAACCGCGATCCGCCGGATTACGGATACTTCTCGTGTCGGGGCCTTCGTTGCCGCAGGCAAAAATGGTCACCACCCCAAGCGCCTCCAGATTGTCGATTACCTGCCAGAAAGTTTCGTCGCAGGGTGCCAGCAGTCCGGTGGGGATTCCCCATGAATTGCTGACGACATCAGGCAGGTCAGCGACCGTGTTGGGATCGCCATCCGGATCAGCCGCCCACTGGAAGGCAGCTATGATATCGGAGAGAGTCTTGCTCAAACTTTGCCCCCGGTCGACCACCGCCGCCGATATCCAGTTGGCATTGAAAGCGACGCCAATAGTATCAGCACCGTCGCGACCCACCATGATGCCCATAGTATGTGTACCATGACCGTCGCCGTCAGTCGGGAATGCAGTGCCAAAAGGATCAAGCCAACTCTGCTCCGCGGTACCGCCATTGGTCCCCAGCCAGTTGCCGACCAGCGCCGGATGATCACCCTCGACGCCGGTATCAAAGCTGCACACTAAACGTCCGTGACCGGTGTAACCTTGGTTCCAGAGTTCGCGTACGCCAGTCACATCAATGGCGGAAGCCGCCCCCGTGTGACCACTTGCCGACAATTTAACGGTCACCGGCTCAATCAACTGCAAGGGTTTATCCTCAACAAGATAGTAAAGATCGGGATGAGATAAGATTTGATTGACATATGCCGGTGATACTTCAAAAGAGATTACATCGGCAATCCAGTACGAAGTGATATCTCTTACCGCACCGTGGCCTGCCAATTCGGTAAGCATCTGGGAGAAATCGGCGGAAGCCTTACGTTCCTGTAATTGACTGATTAAAGCGGCGTGGTTTTCTACTTTTCTGGGAGCGAGAATGAGATTACCGGCTTTCTGGAGAGTCGCCGCCGCCGGAACCTTAAAGAAAGCGACAACGGGAATCATTTCCGTGGAACCGACCAGTCGCTGCTGGAGCCCAGGGGCAATTTTCTCAGGTAGGTCAGTTGCCGCTACCTGATACGCCAGCGCCAGAAACAACAGCAGGATGGAGACCATTAAGGTAATAATAGGGCGAATCGCGCCGCAATATCTCGTCTGCCTTTTCATCGTAATGGAAAACGAGCAACTGATGTGCCATGACCGAGCGTACACCTTGACTGTGCACACGGGTGCTCCTTCCTCTTCTGGCTTGTTAGTCTGTTGCCGTAACTTGTTGAAACACAGAAGAAATCAGGCGTACCCTACACCGGCAGATCGGCGGAGCAGCCGCATACAGTTGACAGATCATAACCTGGAGTATGCAGATAGCTGCACTTCCATCTGTGCAACGGGTTGCAGCGATTACCTTTATATAGTAATTGCAACCATATCTGCCCCACCTTATCTTGTTTCTCGTGAGACTTACCAGAAGCGATATCGTAATAGCACTTCTATTTGTCATAGCCTTGGTGTTCCGACTATTCTACTTCTTCGAGTACCATGGCTTTCTCGAATTCAGCCACCCGACCGTCGACGCTCTCTATCACCATCTCTCCGCTATGGCAATCGCCTCCGGCGCCCTGACTGCTGCTGAACCATTCTTCCGAGCACCCCTATACAATTACTTCCTGGGGGTTATCTACTGGCCGACAGGGAATGATATCGCCCTGGCACGGGCGCTGCAACTTTTGATTGGCTCATTCACTCCCCTTTTGGTGTTCCTGATTGGGAGAAAGGTCTTTGACAGACGCTGCGCCCTGGTGGCCGCCCTGCTGGCGCTGTTATGTGGCGATCTGGTCTATTTCGAGGGTGAGCTACTGTTGGAGTTTCTGGCGACGACCCTGATATTGTTGACTTGGCTTGCCTGCTTGAGCCACAGGTCTACCGGTCGTTTCGGCTGGCTTTACCTGGCTGGTTTCCTGGCTGGTTTGGCCATCATTACCAGACCAAACATGGTGATCATGGCGCCGATGCTCCTTTGGTTACTGTATCAGAACCACAAGTCTTCCCACCGGAGCAAGCTGGTCAGCAGCGTCCGTTTGCTGGCGATGATGCTAATACCGTTGGTAATGGTGTTATTTCACAATCTCACTCGTGACGATCCGGCCCTTGCCATTGCCACCCAGGGGGGTATTAACTTCTACCTGGGCAACAACCTGGCTGCCGACGGTGTCAGCGCCGTGATGCCGGGAAAGCTTGGCTACAATTGGCAGTACCAGGGCATCAAGCATCTAGCCGAGCAACAAATCGGTGAACGACTAACTCCTTCACAAATTAGCAGCTTCTATTACCGCAAGGCTGTGTCCGAAATCCTCGCGGAACCATTTCACTGGCTCTCTTTACTGCTGAAAAAGTTTTACCTATTTTTCTCCGGCGCCGATATTTCCAATAACCGTAACCTGATCGCCTTCAAATCACAGTTTACCACGCTCAAGTTTTTGCCGATTGGCATGTGGCTCCTGGGGGCAGTGGGAATAATCGGCATGATTACTTCCTGGCGGCGGCACGCTGCCGCGCGCACCCTGGCGGCATTTGTGCTGCTTTATGCTCTTACTTTCGCCCTCTTTTTCGTTAATTCCCGCTTCCGGCTTCCTACCTTGCCATTGTTAGCCCTCTTCTCCGGATATACGCTTGTGTCACTCTACGACATGGTGCAAAAAAGATCACTGAAGCGATTTGCCCTCATTGCTACCGGTTGTATTGCTCTCCTGCTTCTGAGTAGCGCCAATATCTACCGGCTCGATTTCGATAACCGGAGACAGGCACATTACAGCAAGGGCAACCTCCTGCTGGCAACCGGCGACAACCACTCGGCAATCGCCAGCTACCTTGCGTCTCTGGCAAGCGACAACCCCTTAAAACAAGTTCATCTCAATCTTGGTATCGCTCATCTGCGTTTAGGAAATCTCGACTCCGCCAGAAACTATTTTTTAATCGAGGATTCTC
>JAGLUH010000513.1 GCA_023134875.1 Candidatus Zixiibacteriota bacterium | reverse complement strand
AGATGATAAAGCATCAGCTTCTCCTCCCCAGTGTCGCCCGCAGGGCGATCTCGACTTTTTCCAGTTGCAGCGCCCGTGACGCCTTGAGCAGCAGCAGGTCACCCGACTGCAGGAGAGTATGCAGACGCTCCACTGTCTCAGAAACCTCTGTAAAAACTTCAATTCCATTCGCGGAGAAGCCTGCTTCTATCGCGGCATCCCTGACCACCTGGGCGAATTCTCCCACCAGCAACGCCTGAGTAAAACCGGCAGCGACCAATTGACGGCCAACCTGGGCATGATAATCCGCCGCGGCATCACCCAACTCCAGCATGTCGCCCAGGAGCGCCACCCGTTTACCCTCAACAGGCATCGCCGCGACAGCCTCGAACGCGGCAGCCATCGATACCGGATTGGCGTTATAGGCGTCATTGACTATTGTCACGTCACCGACCAAGAAAGTTGCCATGCGATACTCTTCCGGTTGGTAGTTTTCCAATCCCGCCTTGATCAGAGACGGCTCAATGCCAACGATTTCAGCAACAGCGATGGCGGCCAGACAGTTGGGCAGGTGATGGCGGCCAATGATGGGGAGGCGGATATCCTGTTGCCGATAGACCAGGTGGGTACGGCCGGAACCATTGGTGAAGACCTCCTGGGGACGAATCCGGCACTCGGAACTGCTACCGAAGGTGGACTGATTCATCTTATAACGATGCCGTCGCGACCTGATGTGGGGATCATCGTCGTTGAGCACCGCCCAGTCCGATTCCCTGGCATGTTGCAGAATTTCAAACTTCGCCTCGGCAATCGCGTCAACGGTTTTCATCGTCTCCAGGTGGGCGGGACCGACATTGAGGATAACACGGATATCAGGATCGACGATTTCCACCAGCCGTGATATTTCACCGGCGGTCGACATGCCGAATTCAAGCACAGCGACCTCGCAATCATGATCGAACTGAAAAATCGACAATGGCACGCCATAAAGGTTGTTAAAGTTACCGCACGTGGTACAGGTACGATAACGGGGCCGGAGAATCGCAGTGATCATGTTCTTGCAGGTGGTTTTGCCGTTAGTGCCGGTGACCGCCACTTTGCGGGGATTGATCTGCTTCAGATATTCCTGAGCCAGATTGCCCAGCGCCGTCAGGGTATCAGGCACTCGAATCAAGTCGGTGATGGCGACCTTGTCGGCATCGAACTCGTGAGCCTTTTCAACCACAATCGCCGCCGCCCCCTTAGCCTGCGCCTCAGCGATAAAATCATGACCGTCATGATGCTCACCGACAACACAGAAGAAAAGGTTGCCTTTCCTGATCGTGCGGCTGTCGATGGAGACGCCGGAAAACTGCCGCTGTAACAGTGATGGTTCAGCAACGACGCTTGCTGCCAGCGAATCGATATAGCTACTCAGCTTGCCGGCGATCACTTATTCTTTTCCTTTTAGGTAATTCTCAATGACTTCCCTGTCATCGAAATGAATTCGTTTCGCACCAATTATCTGATAGTCCTCATGACCCTTGCCGGCGATCACGAGAAGATCATCTTGCCGACAGAGAGATAGCGCCTGCTCAATTGCCCGCCGCCGCTCGGGTTCAATAATAGCCAATTTGGAGCTATTCAGACCTGGTTTGATATCTTCGATAATGCTCAAGGGGTCTTCGGAGCGGGGATTGTCGGAGGTGACGATCACGACATCAGCAACAGCGCTGGCGGCCTTACCCATCGGCGCCCGTTTGGTCTTGTCGCGATCACCACCACAACCGAACAGGAGCACCAAATTGCCCTCGCAGATCTCCCGCGCCGCCTGGCCGATTCGCATAAGCGCATCCGGAGTGTGCGCGTAATCAATCAGAACCGTGAAAGGCTGGCCGGCGTCGATCTTTTGCGCCCGCCCGGGAACGTAACCCATCTCGCTTAAACCAGCGGCGATATTCATCGGATCAAGCCCGACCGCCAGCGCCAGGGCGGCGGCGCAGAGAGCGTTTTCTACATTGAAGCGACCGAGGAGTTGCAGGTTAACTTCCTCCCTGCCGATCGGTGTGATCAGGGTAAAAATCGATCCCTCAGGTCCCGTTTGCAGTTTCTCAAGAGTGACTTCAGCCCTGTTGTTTTCCAGCGAAAACGTCATATGTGATGAGTTGACCCGCGTTAAGAGATAGTCGTAGTTGGGATCATCCATGTTCAACACTACCCATTTATCCGATCCCTCCACCAGTTCCAGCAGACGCGCTTTGGTCTGGCGGTAGTTTTCGAAATCGCCATGATAGTCGAGATGATCCTGGGTGATGTTGCTGATACCGACCACCTGAAAGCAAAGCTGTGAGACCCGCTGCTGGGCGAGGGCATGCGACGACACCTCCATAACCACGTAACGTACCTGCTCATTTTTCATGATGGTTAGCAACCGCTCCAGGTCTATCGGCCCGGGAGTGGTATTGACAGCGGGGAAGGAGTGCTTGCCGGCGATGTAACCGAGCGTACCGATCAGGCCGACCGGCAGCAGGCGTTTCTCCAGAATCGACTTGAGCAGGTGGATAATGGTTGTCTTGCCGTTGGTGCCGCTGACGCCGATGAGCTTGAGATCGCGGGAGGGGTAATTATGAAGACGGGCGGCGATCCTGGCTACGGCGACGCGGATATCCTTGACCACTCCCTTGCAAGGCACCTTAGCCGTAAAAGGTCTGCCGGCAATCACAGCCACTGCCCCATTGGCAATCGCCTCATTGAGATATTTAAGACCGTCCACCACATGACCGTCCACCGCGATAAACAGATCACCGTCCTTGATCAGACGGCTATCAACCTCGGCTTTATTGATTTCCTGGGTGGTGTCGCCGGTTATCTCAATCGGTTCAACATCTTCTACCAAGTCTGCAAATGTAACCACCGCTTTCCCTCAATTAATTCATGCTGCAACGCAGCCGGCAGCGCTTATCATTATGATCATTATTGTCTGTAAGCTCTTCCACATTCACTACCAGTCCATAACCCGCCAGTTCCATCTGGTAGCCCCACTGATTCAGTTGCGCGACTGCCTCCCGCACCGACAGGCCGACCAGATCAGTCAGGCCCGACCGACCAGTCGAACCCTGGTCAGTCAGACAGAGTATCAACTCATCGCCTGCAATAAGTTCGCTTCCTCCCGGAGGGTGCTGGCGCAGCACCGTGTCGCCGGTATTGACCAGACTGACGGTAAGATCGATATCGGCCAGTGTTTCCCTGGCGCCGACCAGAGTGCAGCCGGTCAATTGGGGTACTTTGATGCGCTCTTTTACCAGCTGGTGCACACCGGCAGCATATTGCGTCGGTGTAGACAACTTAAGCAGGGAGGCAATCCGCTCGGCGATACGGGCAAATATCCTGGCAGCGGTCATTCCCGCATAGTGCAGTGGCTGGGGATTGTCGAGCACCACGACACCAACCGCAATCGGATTATCCTGGGGGAAATAACCGGCAAAGCTGGAAATATACTTGTCCTGGTAATATCCACCACTTTGCAGATTCGGTTTCTGCGCCGTGCCGGTTTTCCCTGAGAAGCTGATGATCTTCGACTTGCTGTACTTAGCGGTACCGGAATCGACCACGGCGGCCAGGAATTGCCTCAAGGTATCGCAAGTCTGCGGGGAAAGGAGATGACGCACCCGCCGCGGACTGCCCACTTCGAGAACCTCTCCCTCCGGCGAGTTGATCTGCTTGATAATGTAAGGCTGATATAAGTCCCCCTGTGACGGGATGACGCTAAAGGCCGCCGCCAATTGCAGAGCATTGACACTGATACCGTGTCCCATCGCTAACGACGCGGCATAATGGTCTGACCAGACTTCCGGACGACGCAACGATCCGGCTGATTCGCCGGGAAGATCGATACCGCTCTTGCTGCCAAAACCGAAATCCCTGGCATACTTGTAGAGTTTGCGTCCTCCCAATTTGACGGCGGTTTTCGCCATGCCGATATTGGAGGAGAAGCGGAAGACGTCGCGGAAGGCGAGTCGATCCCATTTCTTGTCGTCACGGATCACCTTGCCGGAAAAGAGTGCCCGACCACTGTCGCAGTCGATGATATCACCTGGGGCGACTTTGCCCTCTTCGAGAGCTGCCGCAGCGGTGATCAACTTGAATACCGACCCGGGCTCGAACAGATCGGCGATTGCTTCATTTTTCAAGGACCTGCTACCACGCTGATCGGGATAACAGGAAATCATCGCCAACACAGCGCCATCGTCCGGTTTAAGGAAAACGGCCGTCCCCGACAGGGCGCCATAAGCCTCAACCCCCTTTTCTAGTTCCGCTTCCACCACTGCCTGCCAATCAAGATCGATGGTGAGAGTAACATCACACCCATTCTGCGGCTGAAGCAGTTCTCTGCTTGCCACTCGATATACCCGCCCGTGAGCATCTCGTTCGATTATAGTACAGCCGTTACGTCCGCAGAGCCGCTCATTAAGCGCATATTCCAGACCGCTGATGCCCCGATTATCGATATCAGCCATGCCGATCAAGTCCACGCCGAGGCCATTCGTAGGATAAATACGTTTCCATTCTTTCTGGCTGAATAAGCCGGCGATCTCTCTTTCCTGTAGATGTTGCACTTCCCGCTCGGGAAGTCTGCGGCAGAGCCAGGTGAAAGAATCAAGGTTGGCGCGCAGCTTGCCCGCCAGTTCACCCGCCGAGCTCGGCGTATATGGCGCTACGACGCGGGCGATGCGTTCGGCATCGGCTGTGGTTGACGGGTAGGCAAAGAAGGATCGGCAGGCGAGATTGCTGGCCAGCGTTCGCCCCCTGGTGTCAATCAACCGGCCACGCTCGGCGGGAACATCAATTTCACCCTTGCTTTGTTCCTCAGCGATCCGAGCACATTCGGCACCCTTGACAAACTGGATGTGAACCAGGCGTGCGGCTATTGTCAGCCAGACCAGACTGATCACGACAGTCAGCAGGAAAATTCGTATCCGAGATAAGAAGAACCTGGCGGCCATTTACCTGTCGCTCTCCCGACTGGTTTCCTCGATTGCAGATTCCACTTGATTACCTATCTTTGCAACTGCAATAGCATCAGCAGGTTCATCGTCGCCATTGTTTAGTTCTCTATAACTGATCACTTGTCCATTCCTTAGCGGTGAGAAGGAGAAATTCGCTGAAGCAATCCGTTCAATTCGCTGCATCGCCGCCAGTTCGGCTATCTCGAATTCAAGGGCGTGACATCGCTCCGCCAGAAGCGTGACACGACAACGTTGCATACTGTGCTCCTTCGCCAGTTTCAATGTGTACACGCGCTCCCAGACATAGAGATAGGAAAGGCCAAGAATGCCAATCACCAGCGCGCCGAAATAAAGCAACCAGCGGCGGCGTTGCGGCTTGCGCCGTGAACGGGAAGATGCTTTCACGTTACTCTCCCCAATGCCCGCCTGCGGGCAAATTGGAAGTGTCCCTCTGCTTTAACTGTCGAACAGCCTTCTTGCCGCCCGCAGCCTGGCGCTGCGCGCTCGCGGATTGCGACGCACTTCAGCGTCCGAGGGCGCCTGCGCTTTTTTGCCGATCCGCTTCATGGTTGGCTTTCGCCCGCAAACACACTGCGGCAAGCGGGGCGGACAAATACAGGGGTTTTCCTGTCTTGCGAAAAACTTCTTAACCATACGATCTTCCAACGAGTGAAAACTGATAACCGTCATTACCCCTGCCGGTTTTAGATAAGCGACAAGAGCCGTTAGCCCCAAGTCGAGATGCTTTAGCTCTTCATTGACCCAGATGCGCAGCGCCTGCCATACTTGGGCGAGATACTTGTTGCGGCGATCAGTCCTGACGTGGCGCTCTGCCAACCCGGCAAGGTCGCCGACATTATTCAGATTACCCTCTGCCTGTGCGGCCTTGATCTCAGCCGCCAGTCGCCGCGCCCCCCTGATTTCACCGAACTCCCGCAAGATCGTCGCCAGTCCGGTCTCGTCGGTTTCGGACAACTTCTCAGAAAGCGTCTGACCTGACGTTGCATCAAAGCGCAGATCAAGCGGCTCATCTGATTGCGTGAAGGAAAAACCGCGCCCGGAATTCTGCAACTGCCAGGAGGAAAGGCCGAGATCAAGGAGAAGGAAATCGAAGCGACCGCGATAATTATCACCAAGCTGATCGCCGACGTTAGCATAACTGTCCGGGAAATAGCTGATCTTGTTTGGCAGCCTGCGCAGGCGCTCTCTTGCCAGGTTCAGGAAGTCGACATCCCTGTCGAAGGCAATCAATTCAACCTCTCTTCCAGCGTGTTGCAGCAGCGCTTCGGCGTGACCACCACCGCCAACGGTCATGTCGCCGATAAGCTTGGCGTCAGCAGGGAGCAACGCCAGCACCTCGTCGACCATCACCGGTTGATGCGCCGAGTCAATCAATCTCTGCTATACAATCTTTCCGCCACTTGTTCGACAGTCTCGCCAAAGCCCTCTATATAGCTGCGGTATTCCTCCGGGCTCCAAAGTTCGATCCGATCTCCCACGCCGATTACCAACGCTTCCTTTGTGATTTTGCTATCCTCCAGCAGGAAACCGGGGATGCGGATACGACCCTGGTTATCAGGTGAGACATCATCCGCACTGGCATAAAATCGTCGATCAAAGAACCGGAAATCTCGCTTGGTAAAGGAAAGCCCCTCCATTTTCCCGCGGCGCTTGTTGTCAATTTCCTTCCAGGTGGAAGCGGGGTAGAGAGCGATACAGCCGTCAAGTCCGGGTGTGAGAATGAATTTCAGTTTCTTCTTATCTTCGCTGGAACCACGAAACTTGGAGGGGATGGAAATACGACCCTTGTCGTCGACACTGACAAGATGCCGTCCTATGAACGAGATCATACCACTTTCCCCCAGAAAACTCAATTATCACCCATAATTCCCCACACCCAACACAAGTATCCCAAAACGGCAATCTCATGTCAAGGAAAAAACCTGAATAATAATTTTGTCTTTGGTAAGGGGCTACAGCTATAGGAGATATCCCTCACTTGTTCTCGCCATGGTTGGTTTCTTTCTGCACCAAATGCCTCGTTTAGTTTTGCAACGTCATTAACATACTGCCTGTCATCAGCTTACAAACGCTATTGTCGTCGTCAACGACGGCACACCCTTTGCGCTATCCCTTGACAGACATCGAATAAGGGCAAATGAAATGAAGCGACATACTACCAGCCTGCTGATGGTTAGTCTCCTGATTCTTGGGAGCGTCTCTTCAGCCGCTGGTCTGACGTACAGTTACGATCAAGGAGAGTTCAAGATTAGCGCCGGTACTGAGGGAGCTGTAGTCAGTTGGAGTAAGAGCGAAGCGGAGAAATTGTCTGTCTTGCCGGTCGACCACCGC
>JAGLUH010000512.1 GCA_023134875.1 Candidatus Zixiibacteriota bacterium | reverse complement strand
GTTGACAAAAAAGACAGGGATGGGCAATTAACAGTCCACCCCTGCTTATTGAGAAAGCTCGTTTATTGCTACTTCTCCTCTTTTATCTCCTTTTCCATCTTCTCCGTCTTGGCCATCTCTTCCCGGTTGCGTTGGCCGTATTCCCTGATCATTTTCAGAACTTCCGGCTTATCGGAAGTAATCAGGTCGATCTCACCCATAGCCGTAGAGACATGCTCAAACTTGGCACCGGACATCAACAGCTTGCCGTAAAACTGACAATGGCCGCACACCTTGACATCCGTTTTCCCGGCAGCCATTTCCTGCCCCAGCTTCTCCATTTTCGTCATCGCTTTCAGGTACGAAGCCTGGAATTCAGGCTTCACCGTGGTGACGATCAGCAAACCGTTGGCGATATCGTATTGGTCCCAGGTCATGTTATCCAACAGGTGCGGGTCGGTGAGCAGATGCCGACAGAACGAACAGTTCTCCATATCGAACCAGGGCGTTTCCTCGGCAGAGATCAAGGTCACGCTGACTATAAGGGCGATAGCCACTGCGCTAAAAAGTCCAACTTTTTTCATCATTTTTCTCCTTTCCCTTGACAGATAATATAACCCAGCCCGCTGACCGATGCAACAGGGATTTGTCGGAAGCGCAGAGGCATTATTCTTGCTTCCAGACAGAAGGCTTTATGTCGTTCCCCTGCAAGCAGTGCACCAACGGTGTGCTAATCGTTGCCCAAGCGTTCCTTCAGCCACGAAATCAGGTGTGCTGTTCCTTTGAGTTGGCGGCTCCAGTTAGTGTCCGCATTACGGAAGTAAATGTCGTATCGAAATGTTATAACGTCTTCAATGGAGTCAAATTCCGATTCAGCGCCGAACATCTTTTTGAAGAAAACCGGATAGTTATACCGATCGGATAACTCAAGCATGGCATCTTTCGCAAGCCTGTTCAGGACTGCTCCCACCAGGGCGGCTTGATGCAGGAATATCCGCTTGGTGACATCCTCCCGGCACATATCAACGAGCACCGAATCACGATACAGAACCTTAAAGCTTTCACCCCACTTGCGGAGAATCCCGCGTTGAGGCCGGACTACCAGCAGACCGGCGTTGAAATACGCTCGAATTGTCTGACGGTCAGCCGGCGTCACCATGGGAAACAGCGATTCCAAATCAATAGAGAGTTTCTTGTAGATGCGGTTCCAGAACGGATCGGGAGGTTCTGCATAGAGCGACCCGGAACGGTTGTGCGTCACCGGACGATATGCAAATCCGATTTCACTGCCGAGTACGAAGTCCGTCGGTTCCTGCAACACGATGGTATCTTCATCCATCCAGACCAATACAGCCGCCGTTGCTACAGCGGCCGCCTCGGCTTTACCCGCAGCGAAAACCTTTCCGGCGAAGTAAAACCACCTTGCTTCATCAGGCGTACTGCTCGTCTTGATTTCCACTCGTAGTGCCCGGAACCGGTTCATCTCCCCTGCAACTGTCCCGGCAAGACTTTTCGGCACATACACCCACACCGGCGCGTCACTGAACCTTCCAGCAAACGCGCGGATACTCTCGGCCAGGAAACGAGTATGGAGCAACTCCTCTTCAGACTCAGCGCAGGTGGCGAAAATGATGGCGGAGCCATAGTCTGCTTCCGCCTTTGACTCAGATTTGGCACGGACTTTCATCGATTGATCTTCGCTTGTTCTGTGATTCATTGCTTGATCTCCCTGACTACTCAGACGATCTCAGTGAAATCAAACTTCGACTTCCTAAG
>JAGLUH010000511.1 GCA_023134875.1 Candidatus Zixiibacteriota bacterium | reverse complement strand
GACATCATGTTTGGCGACGGGAGCCAGCAGAATCGACTTCGACAGTATCTTATCCTTAAGCTCCGTCTTGCCGGAATCGGATTGCAGGAAAGTGAAGAATTCGCCGGCGGCCATGTCGGTACTGTCGGCAAAAACCATCACCGTCGGCGTGACCGCCCAACCGGGGTCGGAACGAAGTTTCATGGGGATACGCGGGTTTTTCTGCTCGGCAACCAGGCGCTGCGGCGTGTATTCTTTCTTCGGCTTGGCCATTTTCCACTCCTGCGGAAGCTGGAGCGCAAAGCCGAAGCGCAAGTCCTGGTATCGATTCTCCTTAATCTCACCGGTTCGCGGCTTCTTTGCACCCTCGACCTGCGGCAGGGCCAGCAAACCGATAAGAAACAAGGCTGCAACGGCTGCAAATGCTCTTTTCATGGTACCTTCGCTTTTCCTAAGCATCATAGGTTATGATACGGTTGTCAAACCGAGAGTCAAGTAATTAAATCGAATGCCCTATTTGAGGAGAATCGCTTTGCGCGTGACGCTGACACCGCTGACTTCCACGCGAAGGAGGTAAATGCCTGATGCCATTGTCTGGTTGCTCGCGTTGGTCCCGTCCCAGGAGAGAAGCACGCGGGGTACTCTTACCATCAGGCTTCTCTCTTTCACCAAGCGGCCGAGGATGTCGTAAACCTGGAAGTCGAGCCTGCCATCAAGTATTGTCCCCTGCCCTGCGGTTACCTCGATAGTGGTGGCGCCATTGAAGGGATTGGGATAGTTGCCGGATACTGAGATATCCTGCGGCAGCGCCACCTGCGGCTGGTCAGTCTCACTCAAGCGATAGGCCATGATTGCGGTGGAGGAGATGGCATAGAGATAATCGCCCGCCAGCGCCAGTCGGGAGGCTCCCGCCGAGCCGAAGATCATGCAGATGGTGCTTTCCTGCAAGGCTTGAGCAAAATCAAAGCACCCGACTCCCTCTCGACCGCAAGCGACTAGAACCCTGCCTGCTGAGGAATCATAGGCAATGTCAAAGGCATCCTCAAGCGGGTCCACCTGGGCTATCGGAACAAGCTGGTCATACGATTCCGGCAGACTGTCGATCATGACTCCGTAACTACCGCCCAGAATGAGATACTCATTTTCCACCGGCAGTATTACTCGCGTGGAGTCGGGTAGCAGCAGACTGACTACAAGCTGGGGAGCGACACTGTCGGCGGCGGTAAGATACAAATTGAGGACGCCATCCGCCTCGGCCAGGCCGAGAAGATTGTCATGGTAGAAACCAGCCACCACCGGCAAGACCGCCTCCTGACGCCAGAGAAGATCATACTGACCGCTACTCGAATTATACCAAAAGCCTTCGGCTCCGGCGCTGCCAACAGCGATGATCTGATACTCGCTTTCTGCTCCTGCAATGATGATCAGATCATTGGTCGGCAGGTTTTTCTCAATCCGGGCAATGGCGGCAAGCGGCTGAGTTGACATATCAAACACCCAGATTTCAGAGGGTACATCAACGGCGGCAAAAAGCAAATCACCCGAAATTGTTACTGCCTTGAAGATCAGAGCGGATGGATAGAGCAATCGATATTGCACACTCCCTGAAGAGAAATCGTACTGATAAATCCCCCCACTGGCGGCAGCGACCAACAGCTTATCATCGCCAACAGCCAGCGCCACCGGTGCGCCCTTGAGGTCAACATAGCGATCATGCTGCAGATTGGCAGAGTTTGCCTTTACGATCCGCACATTACCGGAAGCATCAAGAATGACAATCCGGCCGTCACCGGCAGACGGACCGACATTGATCTGCCGCAACGGGTATGGTAACTGTAAGGTATAGACTATGACATCGGCGGCGAGATCATAGAGTGCCATCACGCCCTGCGCAAATCCAAGCAGTGCCGGATCATGCCGGTCTTCAAGAATATAAAGGTCACGGGACAACTGGCGGTGGGATACCGACAGGAGACTGTCATTATCATCGAGCGTGAAATCAGTAAGCTCCCGGTTCCCGTAGCAGACATAGAGATGTGAATTGCAGTAAGCGAGATCAATGGGACGATACTCGGTAAGAATGGTCGAACGGTAAAGCAGTTCACTACCGGCGATTTGATATATCTCGACCCCGTTGAACGGGTCAACGGCAAACAGCTTGTCGCCATAGATTCGCAGCCTGGAGTAGTAGACACCGCGATCGATCCAGTCGATTGTAGTTAAGTTCCGGCGGTTACCGGCATCGACAATACGAATACCGGAGAACCCGGATGCGAGATAGAGATAACGATCGCCGCCGGCAATTGACATAATCGAATCATCCATCTGCTGTTCATTGACAATCTCCAGACCGCCACTCGTGATATGCGCCACAGCGATGCCGCCCTTTTCGCTGGATAGATAGAGCCAGTTGCCGGCTCGATAAACCTGCCGGTAGGTTTGCGATAAACTGATCGTGCTGTCAACTAGGACCGTGCCGCCAGGCTCATGCAAAGGCGCTATACCGATTGACTGGTCAAAGAGAAGGTAAAGATTGAAGCTGTCCTGCGCAACGGCTGTAACATTATCGAGCGGTTGTCGCGCCACCAATTCATACAAATCAGGATCGCTGAAATCAAAGGCGGCGGTAGTAGCCACCATCAGAAGCGAGCATATCAGTAGAACAATTCTGTTCATTTGAGGTAGAGCATCTTTCTGGTTTCACTCAGATTGCCTGTTTTCATGCGGTAGAGATAAACACCGGAGGCAACTTGATCACCGGTGTCATTGCGGCCATCCCAGCGAAAAGGATGAGTGCCGGCGTCGATTTCACGATCATACAGTACCATCACCCGTTCCCCCAGGATGTTGAAGACCTCAAGGGTCAATCTCCCGGTACTCTTCAAGTCAATAGTAATGATCGTACTGCCATTGAAGGGATTGGGGTAGTTCTGCCGGAGAGCAAAGACCTCAGGCGGCGGCGGCGGTTGCGGCTTGTCAGTTCTGGGAATGATGGGAAGGGTGCCGGTATGTTGACTGTCGTGCAGGAACTGACCCCAGGGTGTAGAGTTCTCGTTCACCTTAGTAGGAAGCTCCCAGCAATAGACTTTTGCGTCCGAGGAACCGATCATCATCTCCAGTCGGTCATCCAGATCGAAGTCACCCACCAGCGGTGTAAAGGGAGCATAAGTTACAGTTGCCGGATTAGCGTAGGTGTAAAGCGGCCAGCCATGACAGAGCGAACCATCCAGCTCCCAGGCAAAGACCCGCTCATGCTTACCCCAAAAGAGCGCGCCGCCACGGGAAACGATCTCCAACTGCCGGTCGTCATCAACATCAACAACCAGCGGGCTAGCCAACGAAGTCGGCACCGCCGCCAACAGGCCATCATTGGCGCCGAAATCGCTCTCCAGAAAGGGTGTGCCGTCGCCGTGCCAGACATAGACCTCGGCACCATCCATGGCGCTGAAGACACAAATCAATTCGGGCAGAGAATCGGCATCCAAATCGGCTGCCGCCGGATAGGGCGAGAGCCACTGCGTTTTCTGCTCGAAATGCTTGGGCCAGCCGGGCAGCGGCGTGCCGTCAGCCTCGCAGATAGTTACCCCCATCAGGAAATCAGCACCGCCGTACCAATAAGTAAAGGCGATCTCCGGGACATCATCGCCATCAAAATCAGCCAGCAACCCGCCGAAGATACTTTCCCTTGGTTGTACTTTAATCCCTTTATCCTTATAGAGAGCCTGGCCATTCTTCCCCGACAAGAGATATATTCCGCCTCTTGTACCGTAGGAAGAAAAGAGCACGCCGACATCCTGGTAGCCGTCGCCATCGAAATCGTACGCAAACAGATAGGGTACATAGTGACCCCCGAAGGTGCGATAGCGACCACCCTGATAGAGTGTCCCAAAGAAACCACCAGTGGTATTGAAGTAACTGGCGCCGTTGTGGTGCCAGCAGTAGATTTCGCCCCCCTGGTTTACGAAGAGAATCTCCGCGTCACCATCGCCGTCCAAGTCGGTGACCAGAGGTGTCGGCAGGGAATTATACATATGGCCGGTAGAGACAGATTTAGGCCAGCCAGGTAACATGTCGCCCGCGCCGGTGAGAACAATCACACCCTGGTCAGTCACGGCAATGATCTCGTCACGACCATCATCATTGAGATCAAACAGCGCTATCGCCGAGTAAAACGATGTGCCAAAATCCGGGGTCAGAACATCAATCGTTCCTTCGTGGTAATGATTAACCGTGATCTGGTCATAGCTGCCCGTAACGATCTCCGGGTAGGGATCATAATCGACGTTGCCGACGGTGGAACTCAGATTCGGCCTGCTGCCATAATCGATCGGATAACCCGTTGCTATCAGGCTGCTCGTTACAATGTGAACCTCATCTTCGAAGACCTGCCCATTGATAGTGACGGAGAGTCTCAACGTACCGGTACCGGGACGAATGGGGCCGACCTGCCAATCGGCGATGATCTCCCGGTAGACAAGTTTGGTTGATGTCTCGATCAGGTTCTTTACGGCCGGCGCCGCATCGGTGTAATAGCTGAGTTTGTATCCGGCAAAACCAGGGGCGCTGGCGGAACCGATGATCGACGCCGCTGAAAACACCGTATCGCCGGCCTGCGGGTAAATGATTTCGACGTGATTATTGTTGACCAACCTGATCTCGGAATGGTAGGTAATCTCCGATCCGATCGAAAGCCGCACCTCGGTTCTGCCATCGTAATCGGAACTGTTCCATTCGGCCAGCGGCTGGCGGATGATATTGGCGGTACTGTTGGCGATAGTGATCCATTCCCCCAGCGAAGCCGGTCTGACTTCCAGCCGGTAGACCTCACCGCTCTGGGAAACTGCCGATCCCACAAATGTAATCAGCCCCGACTCAATCGAACCGAAGCGAGGTTGTTCAATCTCAGCATAGTCACCTGAAAGCAGGCTCACCGCGCGTCCCAGATTAAGGCGGCCATATCCGGAGTAGATATCCCATCCCGGCAGCTCATCGCCATCACCATAAGGATCAACCAGATCATCGGCGGTACCGGTCAGCAGTTTCTTGAGGCTGTCGGTGGAAAGACCGGCGGACAGGGAGAGGATGAACGCCGCCGCGCCGCAGACATGAGGCGCTGACATGCTGGTGCCATCAGCTAAATAATAAATACTGTCTATAATGCGCGACCCGGGTTCATCAATGCTTTCGTAGAGATCAGTACCGGCGGCGCGCAGCGATAAAATATCCTGTCCGGGAGCCACCAGGTCAATCCAATCGCCATAGGTGGAAAACCCGGTAACCAAATCGGCGGAATTGGAGGCGCCGACAGTGATGATTTCCTCGATCTTTGCCGGATAGAATACCGAACTCTCGCCGCTGTTACCGGCGGCGGCGACAACAAGAACGCCCGCGCTATCGGCATATTTAACCGCATCCTTGATGATAGATGAGTAGTATGGCGTTCCCCACGAGGCGTTGATCACCGCCGCGCCATTCTCCACGGCATAGACGATGGCAGGTGACACCACCGACGCAAAAGCATTGGGGAAAATTTTAATGCCCATCACCCTGACATTGCGAGTGACACCGGCGACGCCGATGCCATTACCGGCGACGGCGGCGGCGATACCGGCAACATGGGTCCCGTGACCGACCTGGTCACGCGGATCAGAATCGCCGATAAATTCAACCACGCCACTTTCGTCACCGGAGAAATCGTAGCCGTAGTAGTCATCGATCAAGGCGTTGAAGTCGTCATCAAGGCCGTTGTCAGGGATTTCGTTGTCATTAGTCCAGATATTCGCCGCCAAATCGGGATGCAGATAGTCGATACCGGTATCGATTATCGCCAGCACTACCCGGTGGCGATCAGTAGCAGCTACCGCTGAGTCGGGCCAGTTAATATCGGCACCGGCTATTCCTCGTTTCAACATTAAAGTGTCATTGTACGACCCCTCAATGCGGTCGATGCCGTAATACTCCTGGCCGGTATTGGCAAGCGCCCATTGGTGCGATAACAGGGGATCGTTGAAAAGCTCGACCTTGTAGTCGGGTTCGACGTACTCGATGTCAACATCATTCGCCAGGGAATTTTCCGCCAGCAAACGTTTCTCTGCATCCGTGAATATGAAAAGATATACTGAAGAGAGAGAGGAATTCTTAATTCTTGTTTTTTGCACAAATTCAAAGAGAGGGATAATATCGCGGATGCCATTAGCGCCGCTAGCGGTATAACTTGTCAGTGATTTCGGCTGCTGCTTGAACTTAACGATAAGGTGGTGGGGATGAAATTTAGTATCGGTCGCCAGTAACCCGGTCGCTACCAGCAGTAACCCGACGGAAACGAGAAATGTTAATCTACATAATTGCATCAGGGAGAAACCTTCTTCGCCTTAAGATAAGACTATGTTGCCGCAGTATCCAAGTCAATATCTTGCTGTGTGGCGAAATATCTATTGAGGTTGTAGCATAAGCATGTAGATCAAAGCCCCCGTGGTTTTAACAATTTTACTCTCGCCTACCGGCGAGACGTCAAAAGTACAGGACTTTTGACCTTGTATCTTATCCCTGCAAGAGTAGAATTGGAGAACGGATCGGGATGAAACTGTTTTTGACCTCAGGCTTAGAGCCTGTTTCGTAGATTAGTTCGCCCGATCCGTTTACAGGATGGTCGTACACCGAACGGTATCTTAGGCGCCCATCGGGATCGTGGACAGCCTGCATGTACAAGGTAGGTGCACGAACCTCCTCAACTCAGGGATATGATAAACAAGGAGCGAGAGATGAGCAAGGAAGTATTTTATGTTGGGGTTGATGTTGGTAGTCGTGAAGTATGGGCAGCTTTGGCTGGAGAGAAGCCGCGCCGCTTCAGTCATTCAGACTCTGGTTTGCAAGCTCCGCATTCTTGGGCCGTGAAGCGTTCAACTGCTACTGTTATCCATTTCTGCCTTGAAGGCAATGGTGTTTACAGTGTCAGCGTGGCCGGCCGCTGGGTTGGTTTGGCAAATACTGAGGTAAGCATTGTTAACCCAGCACAGATCAATGCTTTTGCTAAGACGCAACTGCGGCGGTGCAAGACCGATCAGATCGATGCAGAAGTGATTCGTGCCTTCGCAGTCAGTCAACATCCGCCTCTCTGGCAACCAGCCTCCAAATCGTTGCGACAGCTGTATGAGTTAGTGCAGTTGGCCGACCAACTGCGAGCACAACTACGACAATGGCAGAATCGCAAACACGCCCGTCATTATGTGGCGGACTTGCCGGAAACGGTCGCCAAGACACATCAAACTATCATCCGATCAACCAAACATCAGTTGGAGAAGGTTGAACAGGCGATCAAAGCTTTCTGCGCTGCCGATGCCGACCTAGCTCAACAAATCGCCTTGCTTACTACGATTCCTGGTATCGCTCAACGTAGCGCCACACAGATGTTAGCCTACGGGCAGAATTGGTTTACCAGCAAGGGAGCAAAAGCACTGGTTGCACACAGTGGTCTCGCTCCTCACCCAAGACAATCCGGTACTTCGCTGAACTCAACCGGCTCTATTGACAAAAGGGGAAATCAGCGTCTGCGAAAGGCTCTCTACATGCCAACACTAGTCGCTGTCCGACACAACCCGTTACTGAAAGCCTTCTATCAGCGACTCTGTCAGAGAGGTAAACCTAAAATGGTGGCTCTGCTTGCATGCTCGAGAAAACTACTGCTAATCGTACGCGCAATCCTCAAATCCAAAAAACCGTTTGATCTCAAAAAAGCAGCTTGACAGGTGAGACGGTATCTTGTATCTACAACTGATCACTAGAGGAAACGAGGCGGCTCCTGACCACTCGAGGAGATTTTGGTATATTTAAAATACTGAAAGGGACAAACCGTG
>JAGLUH010000510.1 GCA_023134875.1 Candidatus Zixiibacteriota bacterium | reverse complement strand
ACCAAGCGGGCAGTTGAGGTTAATATCCAGATAATGCGGGCATTTGTACAGCTGCGGCAGATACTGGCGTCTCATACTGAACTGGCTCGGCATCCAACTCCCGTAGCCAAGGAGATCGATGGTGATGGCGTGGCCACGATATGAAGGTCTAAGGCCCATATATCTTGAGAGCGATCGAAAGCAAATGCAACTTAACCAAAGAGTCATAGATGCTGAGAGTGAATCGCACTGCATCGCTCAAATGCAAAATCGACTTCATTTGATCAGAAGCTATATTCTAAATAATCTCTCTGAATTGCGAACGGCAGAAGCCGAGTTAGAAAAAAAAATCGCCTCCCGTGAGAAGCGAATCCCCAGGTTTCTGTCCGTGTTCTCAGCCTCGGGTAGACGAAGACTATCTGAACTTCGCGACTCGAAACATCATAACGCAGCACGCATTTACAACTGGGAACGTGAGATTCAAGACATGACATTTCATGGAGAGGAGCCCTCTTGGGTGCTTGATTGGTGGCTTTCCAATTCCCAGAAACCACCCCATTTAGTTCAGAAAACAGAACTTCTTTTATGCAATTGTCAGCTTAAGACTGTCCTGTTACATATTACTGCTGTCATATCGATTGCAGGTATGTTCTCAGGCTTTCTCTGTTCTCAGAGAGTCCCAGTTTCTTCCTGATACTTCGGCGAAAACCCTCTACGGTGCGGGTTGAAATATTCAAAATTGCCCCAATTTCTTTAGAGCGGAGATCATTTCTGATCATGCGGCAGATTTGCACTTCTCGGGGGGTAAGCTTCCGGAACTTCACCTCCAGTTTATTCACAAACGACTCGGTTATTTCTAACATGGACTTCCGTATAAACTCAACGGTGTTCTTGAAGCGAGGGGGGATCTGAGCTTCGAGATCAATGAGCAGGGGAAGTAACACGCGGTCGACATTTGCCTGAACTTGCGACCCAATTAGCTTTTTCTCCTGGTTAATGCAGATCAGCGTTTCTCGAAGCGCGATATTCTTTCGCTCCAGTTGCTGGTGTTTCTCATTGAGTTGGGCGTTGAGTGTCTTGAGGGTTTCTGTCGCCTGCACTTGTTCAGTGATATCCCGGCCGAATACAGCGATATACTCTACTTCTCCCTGCTCATCGACAACTGGATGTAAAGTGGCTTCAAAGATCATACCGTCATGATTATCCTTATAACATGCAGGTCTACAGGACTTAACTATCTTATTAAGACAATCCCTCCTGAGTTTGGCTACTTTAGGCGGAAAAAGATCAAAAATGCATGTGCCGATGTACTTATCCGGATTCCCACCCAGCCTTTGCACTACTGATTCATTTATGGCAAGAATGATCCCTTCGGTATCAATCACGAACATTGATTCCGTTGTCGCGTTCATGAGTGCTTGTGCCATCTGGTTATCAACTTGAAACGCTTCTTTAATCTGCTGATGCATGACTTGCATCTCCTTCCCCTAATTCAGGAAACTGTTGTTGCATCTGGATCAATTCATCTAAGCGCTGTGTTGACGTTTTGTGTGCATCTCTCATAGTTGTCAATCTCAAGACAACGTACGGCTTAAATCAACTGCTCTCGCAGGTAAGCAATATTGGATCAGACATCTATTTTACTACATTTGTGCTTAGAAAATATACCGCTTACAGGATCAATATCCTAATAACAGAGAAAAAAGCAAGCAGTTTCTTCTCAATACCAGTCCCGGATATTTGATAGGATTTACTGTGTTCCCGCTAAGCCTCTTGGCACAATTGAGTTGTCCGGGTTTGCTCGATCTGGTGAGGGATAAAATACGTACCAACAGTACGTGTTTTACACGTATTTATCACGTAAGAAATGCAGTTAACTCTGATAGAGGTTATCATCTATATTCGAAATATTGGGGTACGACCTAATCTTGCGCAGCCCAAGGATTTCTTTTGTGACAATGACAATATCTGGAGATGTTTGTTGCGAGAACTAACTGTCAACAAGACTGTGAACTCTGGATTGTGGGGGATGGGATGACTGACTGTCGCCGTCGAGAAGCGTTCATTCCCGGCTCTTGGAGCCAAATACTAAAGAGTTCTTCTAACGCTACATCGTGGCGGCAGTCAGGTCAACCCATACTTGCTTATCATCGTCTTTGCAGGTGGATAGTCGCAATCCAAGATCTTATTCTCAAACTGTGAACTTAGAATAGCTTAGGAGGTGATGCACTTAGAGGGAAGGTTGTTATTTGCATGATTGTGGGTATCTATGGTGATTCCTCAATCAAGCGTATTGGCGAGTTGATCAGCAAGCAACCGGAACTGCCGGGGCTGATTTGCAACATTAAAGTATCAGAACTTGCCAGGTCTCATTTTACTTCGATTACCCGGGCTTTCTTTAGGATTCATTCTCTACCCGGGAAACACAAATCTCCGCACTAAGCGGAAAGAGCAAACTGAGAACGGACGCTTCTGCTTCATTTCCATTGGCAGTTAACCCGGGGAAATGTTGCGGAAGAGTATCGAGGGGAAAAGGAAATTTTACTGCTTCCATAGCAGGAAGAGGGGAAAAAGGATATGTACAAACTTATACTTGTGACTGCTTTTACTTTTCTGGTCCTGGTTGCCGGAGCATCGGCAGGGACAATCAGTGTAGACGTCGATGGCGCCTGTGTGTCCGGGAGTGGGCAGGCAGACCCCTATGCTGTGGTATATTGCAGCATTCAGGACGCCATCACAGATGCTACCGCAGGTGATGTGATCAACGTTGCGGCGGGAACGTATTACGAGACGCTCAACATCACGACTACTGGCCTTGAAATCATCGGTGAGAACCGGGCAACGGTGATTATCGACCCGACAGGTCTGGCGTCAGATAACGCGGGGATTTACGTGGCGGCAGACAATGTGACGCTGCAGTCGTTGACTCTGCAGTCCACCGTCTCGAGCTCACTGCCACGATATGGCATCAAATTCGGCGAAGTAGATGGCTGCACGCTCGAGGACGTGACCGCCCGGGATGTCTACCGAAGCGGCATCGACGCTCTTGGGACGAGCAACCTCACGATTACCAATGTCGAGTCCAGGGACAACGGTGGCCACGGTCTCTCGCTCGTGGACTGCAACGGTGTCGATGTCACTGACTTCACGGCGAGCGGCAATGGCTGGCAGAATGTCAGCGTCGCAACCTGGGGCCGCTATACTCCTCTGGGTACAAGCGATATCGTTTTCGACGGCACCAACACCTTTGGTGACCTCTTCCAGCTTGAGATGGGTGACTACAATAATCCTGGTGTTCCACCTGCCGGTGCCGCCATTATCACTTACAGCACGAACATACTCGATGGTGCTGACGTGACTGTTCAAGCGAGCGACTTTGGTTTCGGCTTGCATGGCGAGCAGGATGACAGTCCCGATCAGGTACGCATCTGGTTCTTCTCGACGCTGGCCAATGCGGCGATTGTTCCGGGCCTGGGTGGCGGCGGCCACTGGACCGGAAATGACATGTATATCGAGAGCCTGACCGACGGCACACAGTTGTACGTGACGCCCGGATGCAGCATCCAGGCGGCCATCGACGCGGCTGATCCTGGTGATGAGATCCACGTCTTGGCAGGAACGTACGAAGAGCAAGTATACATTGACAAGAGCCTCGATCTCGTCGGAGCCGGTATTGGCAGCAGCATAATCGAGGCCGTTGCCCTCGGCGACCGAACCACTTACAGTATTACGCAATGGACTGGTCCAAGTCGGACGATCGATGCTTGTATCGGCGTTGTGGATGCGGGGACAGTGAACATCTCCGGCTTCACCGTAGACGGTAAGGAGCTTGGTCCGAATAACTTCTATGGCATTCACTACTTCAACACAAGTGGCTCGGTCACGGATTGCCGAATTGAGGACATAACAGATGCCGCCACCCCGGGCAATTCCCGGGTGGTCAGTCTGGTGGCAACACACGGTGTCAGTGAAACGATCACGATTGACTTCTCTGATAACGTGATTCCTAACTTCCAGAAGGGTGGAATTGTCTTGATGGGGCCCGGCGTGACCTTCACGGTCGACCGAAACTGGGTTGCTGGTGTCATCTCCAGCAGCATCGCCGGCAATTGCATCCAGCTCAGCTACGGCGCGACCGGAACCACCGCCAACAACTACGTTGAAGGTACTGCGTATACGGGCTCCGACTGGGCCTCGACCGGTATCCTGCTGTTCGAGAGTGGCGATATCTCAATGGACGGTGACTCGATTTACGACTGCGAGAGCGGCGTGAACTTCTCTGATTGGGGTTGGACATACAACCATCCAGTCCCGGTGAATCTTGGGTTCGCAGGTCTTGCTCTTGACAACAATGAATGGTCGCTCGGGATCCAACTGAGTCGAGACAACAGTGATGTGAACATGACCGTCACCGATTGCGATGTGCTAAACAGTACCGGTGATGGCATAGACTTCTACTGTACCGGTGTCGATCCGTGGGGGGGTTCATACTACACCGGTTGGAACAACGGTGACCTCAACGCGACGGTGACCGGCTGCTACATCACGGGAACTACGCTTGACGGTATCTGGGGAGGAGACTACTCCGGAAACGCCAACAACGTTTCTATCGCAGTCAATGACTGCATGTTCAGCGGCAACGTCGGATCGGCCATCAACAACGATTTCACGCAGAGGATGAATGCGTCTGCATGCTATTGGAATGATGCGGCGGGTCCGACCATCGGTGTCAAGTCGGGAGGTGAGCGCGCAGTCGCGCCAATGCCTCGACCTTATGGCGATGACATCCCCAAGGAAGGCGTCGTTGTGACAACGGAGACCACTTCGGCCAAGGCCGGTGAGACGATCTTTGGCGATATCGACTACACACCTTGGCTCGGCAGCGGTACGCTGACAAGCCCCGGTTTCGACGGGGATTATTCCATTCTGTATGTTGACGCTAACAGTCCGCAGACGGGTACGACGTTCCGCATTCAGGAAGGTGTCGATCTGGCAACAGGGAGTACGGTCAACGTACTCGACGGAACGTATGGTGCTGATCCCGCAACCGGAAAAGGCGTCTACATCACCAACGATGGCCTCAGCCTGATCGGCCAATCGCAGGCAGGGACTATTATTGACGGCTCCATTGGCGGCGTCGGAAGTTCCGCTTCCTATTGGCCCAGGGGTATTCATATTCAGGCCAATAACACCACCGTTCAGAACTTCACCGTCAAAGGCTTCACCGGTGACCTCGCCAGTACTGGTGGATATGGTGTTCTGCACCGCGACTATGCCCATGACACACCGGCTGAAGGCTACATTTTCTACGATGGGTGTACAGTTGATCATGTTACGGTTGATAGCTGCTATTCCGTTGTCTACGCCCTTTGCTTCACCAATCTGACGGTGACCAACTGCGTTCTTTATGACAACTACTCCGATGGCATGTTTATCGCTCGCGGCTCGGACGGCGCGGTCATTCATGACAACGTCGTCACCAACTCCGGTGATCATGGCATCTGGGTGGGAAAATGCTGGATGGGTCTTGATCCGTCGCATAACGCCCTCATCTACAACAACGATGTCAACGGCGCCCGTGAAGGGGGAATCAGTTTTGTCGGTTCCGACAATGCCACGATTTACGACAACACCATCACCAATGCCGCAAGCGAAGGCTGGTCGGTCGGCGCGCTGAGTCTGAAGGACGGTCCCACTAATGTGACCGCCTACGATAACACGATCTACAACAATGACGGTGCCTGGAACGGTTACGCCGGTTTGGGGCACGGCGTTGGTGTGGACGGTGGCGCATCGAACATCAATCTTTACGGCAACAGAATCTTCGGTAACGCCGGGCTTGGTGTCTACAATGCCTCGACGAAGGCTTCCGGAGGAACCTGGGAGCCGCGGCTGAATGAGGACGATATCCCTGCCACGTCTGACCATATGGGTTCGCTTGGTGGCTCGCGCGCTCTGGTGATGGCCGAGGATAATTACTGGGGCACCTATGACGGGCCTCTGGATAATCTCGGCACGGATGAGGCCACGATCACCACTTGCTATCCCGTGGCTAGCATGAAGAACACGGTCGACGAAGGCGGCTGGGGTTTGGGTAACGGTGTAAGTGAGAATGTCGACTACTGCCCCTGGACGAGCGAAGCTCTCGTCTTTACTCCTGATCAGATTCTCTACTACTGCAGCGGCAACCTGAGCTTCGACCTCGGCATTACCTATGCCGTACTTGATCTGGAAGCAGCCAATATCATGATCAAGTATCCAGCTAATCTGAGCCTGGTTGGCGTAACGATGGCGAACGCGAACTATCAGTTGTTCCAGGCTCTGGAATTTGATAACGCTAGCGGCTACGACAGTGTTCGTATCCACATGGGTGTGCTGGTAGGCTCCGAAGATGGGCCGGCGACCTTGTTCACCGTTGAGCTGACCGGTTCCACCGACATTTGCACCGGCGACCAGATCAGCATGACCCAGGTGGATCTGCGCGACAGCAACAATGATCCCATACCAGCGCCGCTGGCCTTACCGATTGATATTGTTGCCGATTGTGAAGATCCTGTACTTACTGTCAACACCGCTGATGGCGGTTACTACAATGTGCCGCCGGTAGTGAACCTGCAGGCGTCCGACAACTGCGACCTCGACGCCATTTATTACCAGATAGATGCCTGCGTCGCCACGGGCTGGACGGCGATAGCCGTCGATCTCTCAGGTACAACCTATGGACCGACTGACTGGCCAATGTCAGCCACCGACTGGCTCAGCTTGAGCGAAGCGCAGCACTGCATCAACTTCAAGGTTGTTGATGATAACGGTCGTGTTAATGTCGACTCCTGCACTAACTGGTGCTTCACTAAAGATATTACGCCACCGTCATCACCGACCAACCTGCTGGCCACACCTGGACACAATAAAGTGAATTTGAGCTGGACGAATGCCACTTCCGATTTCAATCACACGGTTGTTATGCGGTCAGACTGGTATGCCGGTGGTCACGGCTATCCTGAGTACGATGACAACAACGCTGAAGGTCCCTATCCGTCTGATACCTCGAGCTTCGACTACATCTACGCCGGTACGGGGACATCTCAAATGGACACTGATGATCTGTCCAACAGTACCAGAGACGTCTATCACTATACCGCCTTTACAGTTGATGCTGCCGGTAACGTCTCCGCCGCATCGAACGGTGCGCGGTCGACTTCCTACTGGCTCGGTGATCTTGCCGGTTCAGGTGGTCTGGGCTATTATGACGGTTCAGTATACTTCGAAGATCTGACCATCTTCTCCGGCGCTTACGGCACCACCCCCAGCAGCATTCACTACGAACATGAAGCGGATTGGGGCCCGACGGTTACTGGCAATCCGAAGGGTATCCCAACGACCGATGATCAGATCGAGTTTGAAGACCTGGCGATATTCGCGATCAACTTCGATGCCGTGTCGCCAATGTTCCTGAAGGACAAGCCAATACTTGAGCATGCCGACCTGCCCATTGCAACCAACACGTCGTTGTGGATCAAAAATCGTATCGAAGGTGATTTCTTCTTCGTGGATATCTACCTTGATAACGCGCTGAACCTGGCGAAATCCCTTCTTGGCGAACTGACCTTTGACGGGACGAGGTTGCATTATGTTTCCGCCAGCATGAGTTCCAGTTTGGCGGACTGCTCGGTTCCGGTTTTCTTCCGGCCGCTCGCTTCCGAGAACAAGGTTGCGGTGTCGATGGCAATCCTGGGCGAAGGCCTGACCTTCACTGGTTCCGGTTTGATCGCCACCGTCAAGTTTGAGCTTGCTGGTAGCGGTATGGCTAAGGTGAGATTAAGTCGCCAGGAAATCCGGGATAACCAGAATAGCGATCTTACCAGCGGTATGGATCCGGTTAGCTCGGTTGCTGAAGTTGAGATTCCATCTGACTACCGGGTTATGCAGAATCAGCCGAACCCATTCAATCCGACAACGATGATTTCCTACGCTCTGGTGAAATCTACTCACGTAACCGTCAGGGTGTACAACATCACCGGTCAGTTGGTCAGAACCCTGGTTGACGATTATCAGCCAGCGGGTACCCACCAGGTGATCTGGGATGCCACCAGTGAAACAGGCATTCGTGTCGCTTCCGGCATTTATTTCTATCGTGTGGAAACCGCTGATTTCAGCAAGACAATGAAGATGATTCTGATGAAGTAACCCTTGCTGATTATGGACCCGGAAGGTCTGCTATGGTCTTCCGGGTCCAGAAGGATACTTGACGTATGAGAATGAACCTTCTGGTGTTAGCGGTTGCCGCTTGTTTCTGTCTCTGTCCGTTAGGCGATGCCGGTGCTCAGACCTCGGACAGCACCGGGCATCTCTTCATCTTCCCCGAGGCGAAGATCGTAAACATCGATGATACCTTCACCCTCTTGATTGCAATTGACACGGTGGCGTTTATCAAGAATTTTCGTATCGATATCGAGGTTGACACTCTTGTGATCAAGGCGAGCAGCGCTAAGGCGGATCCCTTCTTTAGCCACCCTGACGGCCAGTTCTTCTTCTGGAAAGACACCGTCTATGAATTTGCCGGCAGTGGCAGCACCTACGTTTACGAATTCCTTGGCTCGATATTCGGTCCCGGCAACTATGTGAGTGGCCCGGGTGCTTTAGTGCAAGTTAACTTCACGGCGGTGGGGCACGGGATGAGCGGAGTTGTTTTTCGTTGGTCGAGGTTGGAAGATGTTTCCGGAGAGATAATAGCATTAGCTGACTCACTCAACGGTTTAGTGGTAGTCTGCCCAACAGATGAAACCTTTGGCGATGCCGATGGCAATGGACTGATCAACATCGCTGATGTAGTCTACCTTATCAACTACATCTTTGCCGGTGGGCCTAAACCGGTTCCCATTGTCCTGGTTGCAGACGCCGATTGCGATGGCATGGTGAATATCGCCGATGTAGTTTACCTGCTCGCCTACATATTCTCAGGCGGTTCACCTCCATGTAATCCTTGTGAGAAAATCGAAAAGGAGCAAATATGAACAGAGTCCGATACATACTACTGTTATTGATGGTTGTCGCCTTTCCGTTGCCGGTGTTCAGCCAGACACCTGAAATTGCACTTGTGCCTGACCAGAGTATTATCACGCTGGACAGCAACGTCGTGGTGAATATTGTCGTCAGTGCCAATTCAGTTGACTTGAAATCTTTCTCGCTGGAGATCGCCTATGACCGCATCGTAATGCGCACTGATCTCGCCAACATCACTGAGGGACCTCTTCTGGGAACGTCCGGCGTCGAGACCTTCTTCTGGGTCGGCTTCACTGCGGACTCGGGGACTATTTACATCGACGGGGCGATCCTGGGTGATGGTATCACTGTAGACGGCGGCGGGGTCGTGGCAACGATCAAATTCTATTCCCTCGAGTACGGTATCTCTGATTTGGAGTTCATTGCGATTCGAGCTCGTGATGCGGACAATATGCCTCTGTACTACAACGCCGTCAACGATTCAGTACGAGTCTGCCAATTACTGGGTGATGTTAATGAGGACAATTGGGTTAACATTGCCGATGTAGTTTACCTTCTCGATTGGATTTTCGATGAGGGGCCGGAGCCGATTCCCAATTGGAGAAGCGGTGAGGTCGATTGTAATGGCTACACCAATATCGCCGATGTTGTCTACCTGATCTACTATATCTTTGCCGGTGGCCCGCCACCCTGTCAGGTCTGTGTCAATGGGACGTGATTTGCCCTATCGGTACTGCTGTTGCCGGTAAACGTAATAGATAAGGCTTTCACCGCTCGCGAGCAGACTTCTCAAAAACCTCAACCGGCAACCCGCGGCGGCGGGCTCTCTACTATTGGGTATCAAACACCGATAGGTTATGAGGTAAAGCAGGAGAAAGTCGCGTGATCTTTTGTCCGGATAAGTCTTGACAGATCAGTGTTAACTGCTTTTTATGTAATGGAATAAGGTAATTGCCGGAGTGGTGAAATCGGTAGACGCGCGGGACTCAAAATCC
>JAGLUH010000051.1 GCA_023134875.1 Candidatus Zixiibacteriota bacterium | reverse complement strand
GCCTACGTGCTGCGGGCAGCCTTTGAGCGTTTCGGGTTGACGGCCGAGGTCCTTGATGAGCCGGACCAGGAAACTCTGGATCTCGGCAAGAAATTCACCTCCGGCAAGGAATGTTTCCCCTGCATTCTTACGACCGGTGATATCATGGCTAAAATCAAGTCAGCCGACTTTGATCGTGATCATTCCGCTTTCTTCATGCCTTCTGCTTCCGGGCCTTGTCGCTTTGGCCAGTACAATCGCTATCAACGCATGGTACTTGACAAAAACGGCTATGAAAATGTACCTATCTACTCGCCTGATTCAAAAACCGCTTACGCCGAATTCGAGTTTACTGGTAATGCCGGTCAATTTCGCCGGCTTGGCTGGCAGGGATTGGTCGCCACTGATGTGCTTTACCGTCTCCGTTGCCGCGTCAAACCGTATGAGATAAGTGCCGGTGCGACCGAAAAGGCCTATCAGCAATCGCTGGCTATCCTTTGCGACGGCTTGGAGCACAAGGAAGATATTCGCGCCGTCATCGGTGTCTGTGCCGATCTCTTTGCCGCCGTCGAAGCTGATTTTACCACGCCTAAACCGGTAATTGGTGTGGTCGGGGAAATCTACCTGCGCCAGAACCGTTACGCCAACAATAACCTGGTTGTGCTTCTGGAAAAACTGGGCGCGGAAGTAACGCTGGCGCCGATGACCGAATGGGTTTTCTACACGAACTACACTTACAAACGCAAGCTGTTGGCCGACCGCAAATTCATTGATCTGGGCAAAGCGATTCTAACCGATATGATCCAGCGCCGCGTCGAGCTGCAATGCCTCAAGGAGGTGGGCAAAAAAATCCCTCTGGAGCATGAACTGCCGATGGAAAAACTACTCGAACTAGCCTATCCCTATATCCATATCTCCATTTCCGGCGAGGCGATCCTGACAATCGGCAAGGCGATTGAGTATTATCAGCGCGGCGCCAGCGGTATTGTCAATGCTATGCCCTTCGCCTGTATGCCGGGGACTATCGTCTCCGCCATCTCCAAAAAAGTCCGTAGCGATTTCGATAACCTTCCCTGGCTGAATATCTCTTATGAGGGATTGGAAGGTGCCAATGAGTATACACGTCTCGAAGCCTTTGTTTACCAGGTGGAAAAATTTCACGACGGTAAAGTGCCCGCTCTGGCAGGTTGTTGACTGATATCGTTTTCTAATTGTAATCCAGCGTGAATGTCGAAAGTGCAAGACTTTCGACCTACGGTCTACACATTATGCCACAGTGACCTCGGCGCAGAGATAGACATCCTGAATCGCATTAAGTAGCTTAACACCGTCAGCCATGGGGCGTTGGAACGCCTTGCGGCCCGAAATCAGACCCATACCGCCACCCCGCTTGTTGATAACCGCCGTCGTCACGGCATCAGCCAGATCATTAGCGCCGGAAGCGCCGCCTGAGTTTATCAGGCCGACTCGCCCCATATAGTCGTTGGCTACCTGGTAGCGAACCAAATCGACCGGATGGTCGCTGGCCAACTCGGTGTACATACTCTCCTTGTACTTGCCGAAGCTTTTGCCGGTGGCTTTCTCAACCGCCTGGTAACCGCGATTGCTGGTGGGCAATTTCTGTTTGACGATGTCAGCCTGGATGGTGACACCGAGATGATTGGCCTGGCCGGTCAGATCAGCCGAGGCGTGGTAGTCAACGCCATCAACCTCGAACGCGGGATTGTGCAGGTAACACCAAAGGACAGTAACCATACCCAGTTCATGGGCATAGGCGAACGCCTCCGCCACCTCGACGATCTGCCGTCGTGATTCTTCGGAACCAAAATATATAGTGGCGCCAACCGCCACCGCTCCCATTTCAAACGCCTGATCGATCTTGCCGAAAAAAACCTGGTCGTAAGTGTTGGGATAGGTCAGAAGCTCGTTACTATTGAACTTGACCAGAAAGGGAATCTTGTGCGCATACTTGCGAGCCACCATTCCCAACACACCAAAGGTGGAAGCGACGGCGTTGCAGCCACCCTCGATTGCCAGCCTGACGATGTTCTCCGGATCGAAATAGTCGGGGTTGGGGGCAAATGACGCGCCGGCGGAATGTTCAATCCCCTGGTCGACCGGCAAGATCGATAGGTAGCCGGTACCCGCCAGCCGACCGGTGTTGTAGATCAACTGCAAGTTGCGGAGAACATTTATCGGCCGATCAGAATTGACCAGTACTCGATCAATAAAGTCGGGACCGGGAAGAGAGAGACGCTCTTTACCGATACCTTTGCATTTGTGCGTCAACAGAGAGTCTGCCTCAGCGCCTAATAACGACTTGATTTCTTTAATAGTTGCGGCCATATCAAAAACCTCCGTTTGAGTTTGCTCTGTTGTCTGTAAGTATAACAAATCATGGTTTGCCGCCCAATTGTTTTTGGGTGGAGAGCCTGATCGGCAATGGGGAAAATCATGGGGAAAAGCAGCCGGTAGGTCGAAAGTCTTGCACTTTCGACATTGCGGTTTCCGTTACAGCCTCGGGAGATCAAACTCGTAGAAAAAGTATCCTGTTGGGGCCGGTTATTCCATTTGCGAAACCGATCTGGTTTTCTTATACTGATGTAACCATGAAAGAATACATATATGCCCCCTGGCGCGTTGACTATATCCGCGGACCGAAAGAGGACGGCTGTATTTTCTGCCGTATGGCCGCCGAGGAGAAAGACGCCAAGAATTATATCCTGCATCGCGGCCCGACCTGCTATGTTGTACTGAATCGCTTTCCCTACACCACCGGCCACTTGATGGTGGTTCCCTATCGGCACCTGGCGGACTTGGAAGCACTCAACGAGGCGGAAATCGCCGAGATGATGGCGCTGGCCAAGAAGACGGTGAGCATCCAGAAGCGGGATTTCTCGCCACAGGGCTTTAATGTCGGTTTCAACCTGGGGCAATCGGCAGGAGCCGGTATTGAGGAGCATATCCATTTACACGTGGTGCCGCGCTGGATCGGAGATTCCAGCTTTGTTGCCACAATCGGCAACACGCGCGTTATTTCGATTTCAATGGAAAGTATCTTTGAATCGTTAAAGAAACATTTTGAGTAGCAGTGCCGCGGAGACGAATTCCTACTAAGAAAGAACTTCTGCATTTGCAGAGGATGTATCGGACCGACAAACGTATCGGTCAGGCGCTGGGTAATGTGCCGGAGAATCTGGTCGCCTACTGGCGGCGCAAGAAAGGAATCGGCCGACCTTCCTTTCCCAAATACAGTCTCGCTGAAATCAAGGAGTTATGGGAACGTTACGGCGATGACTACAAGGCTGGCCAGCAACTCGAAATTACCAAGCAGGCATTCTACCGCTGGCGCAAGAAGTACAAACTGCTTGATCGCCCCGCCATTCTCAAACTGGAGCAACTTGAACTCAAGTTCTACGATGAGCAGCGATTAAGTCGCAAGGGAGAAAAGCAGCCGGTAGCGCAGACATTTCTGCAAAAAATCGTCACCTATCATCACGCCAATCCCTTCGTTGCCATCAACGAGGGTGTCAGACTTCCCGCCGATCTGGTTGTCAGTGTCGACGGTCTTGGCATCGCTGTTCGCTGCCATTCGCGTGTGACCGGCAAGGGGCGCCGCCGGAAGCCTGATATCGCCCGATTTGATTCTATTCTCGACATGATCGAAACCGGCCATTTTGTGCCGGGGCGGGTGATCGCAGCGAATCGATTGGAAGCCGCCGCTTTCGCGGTGACCGCCTCCCATGCCACCATTCTGCCCGATTTGAAAATAGCCGCCGAGGGAGGTGCGCCTGTGATCGACCTGAAGGTATTGCCGAGCTTGAAATTGACAGTCTCCGGTAATGTGGCTCTGCGGTTGTCTCCTTTCGACATGGCTTGTCAAATCGCTGAAGCTCAGAAAATGACTTCTGAAGAAGATTATCTGTTGGAATTGTCAGGGCCGCCGATTGAACGTCTCACCCTGGAGGAGCGGGTGGCGCTGTTGTCGTATCTGGCACTGCTGTCTACTCCGAATGTCTTCATCGAGCCGGATCAGACATTTCTCGGCCACCTGCAAAGACTGGGCGAAGCTACCCTGCCGGTGCCTTTCTCAGACAAGAACGCCCACCACCTCGACCGGATCGACGTCCTGCTGAGTCGCCGACGTCCTCGCTTCTATGCGATCAAACAACGCAAGTTCCTCTCCAGTTACAACACCCTCGCCGGCAAGAAACTGAAGCGGGTACGCGTTGGCCCCCTTGTGGGCGGTACCCTGGAAAACATCAGAACTCTGGCGGCTGCCCTCAAGGGGGAGAAACTGAGTAAAACCGTAGAAGTATGTGTCATTCCTGCCACCCGGAGTATATTCGTTGATGCCGCTCGCAAACGGTTCGTGCAACACCTGGTGGCTGCCGGTGTCCGAGTAGGTAATATCCGCGCCGAATCGTACCTTGTGCCTCTTGATGCCCAGGAGTATGAACTCACTACTGAGATTGAAGCTGACGAAAACAACTCCTTCCTTGCCTCCATCGAGAGAATAAGTCAGGCTGTGCAGGCAGGCAAACTGACCAAGAAGCTATTCGAATCGGTTTAGCTGTCAGTAGGCAGATAGTGAAGTTCAAACTCCCGACCGTCGAATCTGATATAGCTGAAATTGTCAAACCAGTCACCTGAGTTAAGATAGTAGCATTCGCCGATCCTGCTGATTTCCGGCCGGTGAGTGTGACCGCAGATGAAAGCGAAGTAACCCTCGGCAAGGCGTTCTCTGGCGTAGTCTCGATACTGGTTCAGAAAGCGCTCCGGCAGGTGTTTGTCGGTATGCTGGCGTGATCGCCGCGCCATCCGGTAAGCGAGAGCATAGGCCAGAGAAGGAGGAAGCAGGCGATAGAGAGCGATACTAGTCCTGCTGCGCAGAATCGCCTTGAGCCGGCGATAAAGCCAATCCGATTTAGCCAGCCCATCGCCATGCATCGCCAGTATCGCCCCCCGCTGCGTGGCAATCTCCAACTTATCTCTGCACATCTCAATACCCAGTTCCCGCTGGAGGAAATCATCCATCCAATAGTCGTGATTGCCGGCGATATAGGAGACGCGAACGCCCCGCCGGACGAGGTCGTGCAGCTCGAAGAGCAGGTGCAGGTTCTTCTTGGGAATCAGGTGACGGTACTCAAACCAGAACTCGAACATGTCACCGAGGATGACTAAGTGTTCCATGTCGCCGGTGGTCGCCTCCAGGAACTGATGGAAGCGGTCGACTTTAAGTTGTTCCTTCTCTCGATCACCTTCTCCCAGGTGAAAGTCGGAGACGAAGTAAATGGCCATACCATAAATCTACAGCAGCATCGGCAACAAGTAAAGCTCTAAAGCAGCTTCAACTACCATTCCCCAGTTCTGATTGGCAGGGATTTCACAACCGGCGCCAGTATGCGCTTTTGACGCTTAATTGAGGCGCTCGATTACGAGTTCAGTATGGTGATGCGTGTTTTTTGGCTCATTCTGCAACTATACGTTCACTTCCGAAACCATCGACCATGCCACATTGAAATACAGGATTTTGCCATAAGATATCCCTTGCCCCCTGTCGGCGGTGACCGGTTAACTATGATGCCGTAGTCATCCTCGAAGAATGCAAAGTTGGTTCCTACGGCTTTGACAAAGCGCCATTTGCAGTGATACGATCAGACTTTGTGAGGTAAAGCTCTGTTCACATTTTCTACATGGAATCACTACTTGAGCGCGGTGATTACCGGTGCCGATAGTTAAAGTGTCCGACAAATAAGCCGATAAAATTCACTGTATTTACTGCTTGTACTTAAGGCAGAGTAAATGGCAGAGAGTAACCAAAAATTGACAGAAGATAACTTCATCAGGAAGTATCATTAACCACTTGCAGTCCTTATTCGAAAGGAGTAAAGGATGAATCGCAGGAGAAGAAGCACCGTTTCCCGAAAGACCCGCAGATTTCCGACCTCCACGCCGCGTCGTCGTTATGCGACCACCGGCCGCATGAAAAGCTGGAGCCGCGAAGAGATCAACACTCTGAGGAAGATCTATCGGACGAATCCGAACACCTTCATCGCCAAGAAGCTTGGTCGCTCCGAGGGTTCGGTGCAGTACAAAGCTTCCAGCCTCGGTCTGAAAAAGAGCCCGAGCTATCTGCGCCAGATCAGGAACAACTGGGCTTAGATTAAGCAGGTAATACTTTTCTTAACGGCGGCTTATCTGAAAGCCGCCGTTTCTTTTTGCCGTGAGCGAGGTAGAGCAAGCCACTCTGCCGGCTTCCTGTCAAACCGGGACGAGTCAGAATTGCTGATTGAGGTAATGACGGTAACGAGTCAATCTTATTGCCGGTTTAAGTAGCGGGTTGACCCAACGGTACATCGGGTATTTAACTCTCTTAAAGCCCATTGCTTCTTTGAAGCGATTCAGAGATTCTTTGGCGCATTCCGGCCCGAATGCCACCCGCTCGACGCCTTCCTGACTGAATGCTTCCCGCGTGAAAGAATAAAGAAGCGCTTCGGACGGATAGAGCCGGAGATAATCGGTGTGTGTAATTAGCTGGTTGACATAGACTGTCTCTTCGATTTCGAGTACGGTAAGATAGCCGATCAAGCAACCCTGGTAGTAAGCACCATAACCATACCGTCCCTTCAACCCGAAAGTTCGTCTGAGGGTTTTTTCAAACCTTGCTCGATTAAGTATATTCTGATGAGAGCCAGGCCAATCAAATCGCTGGTAGGCAACCAGGATAAGCTTGTAACCCTCTATAAGGAATTCGTCAAAATCCTCCATTTTTCTCATTTCCAACTCATCCAGGCCACGACGGATACAGTATCGCCGCTTCTTCTTGAAGTTCTCCAGCGAGTATGACTCCTTATCATTGGTCTCCATTGAGATATACGCCGAGTTGGCCTGATCCGGGGAGGAAACCAGATGCTCATAGCCAACTAAGACCCGAAACCGGTCCGGGCGTGACTCTCCCCGATCAAACGCCCGCAACCTGTTAAGGGGGATGTAATAGTGCGTTTTAAGCTCTTTCCACCAGATACCATTTCTTTGGAGAACCTTGCGTCCGAGGCCGAGTTCTTGTTCTGCGTATTCCTCAATTTTCATAAGAAAGCATCGTCGCGGCAACCACGATCATCTCTACTGTTCTTCTCCACATCCTGCCAACCCCTGGACGAATATTATCAACTCTCGGTGAATAGTCAAGCGGGCAAGCCGCTTGATCTACATGCTGCCTGCCGGTTGAGTTGCGTTACTCTATTGTCTCCGATTTCAGGTTGAAAAAGAGCTCGCCCTCAATATAGGCGGTGTAGACTTTCGCCTTCTGGGGAAGGATTTTCGCGCGCTCGGCGGTCACCCTGGTTACCTCATGCTGGCTGAATACGTAACCATTCACGTAGTCGAACCAGATCGTACCGGTAAGATCAACCTTATCGACACCTTTGCGGATCAGCGAATCAGATTCCATGACATCGAAAGGAAGCACTAAATTGCCTTCGTAATCGATGACTGCACACTGGCGGCTGTCAACCTCGATAAGCTCGGAAAAGCGGTAGGTGGTGGAGGCGTCCAGCATCTCGCCGGTAGGCATGAATATCTTCACCGTTTGCATCCAGGTATAGCCCACCGCGACCGGTTGATCGGGAAAGGTTGGCTGGGACTGTTCCAGCTTGGATTGGGCATACTCCTGCCACCGCGCGGCGTCGTCCTCGGCGAGGATTTCAAATTCGGATATCCTGCCGCTCGGCTGTATCCGGTATGAGAGCGATTCGGTACGCGACACAACCTCCACCGTACCGTTCTCGCCCAGTTCGCTAAAGTTCCAGGATGACGTTTCCGCGATGCGTGCACTCGAATCCGGAAGCACTACCGTTACTTTCTGGATCATCTCCCCCTGCGAGCGCGAGGTTTCCGACACCGGTTCGGCGTAGTTGATAGTGATGGTCTGCTCGCTGTTGAGGTCATATACCAATTGACGGCCGGCAGCAAATTTCATTTGCAGCCTGATCTTTTCCGGATGCCGGTCACAGCCGGAGAGAAGCATCGCCAGCATCCCCAAGGCCAAAAGCAAACGCATTTTCCTGAGAATAGGTGGTAGTCGATTCATCGGTGGTATGATCGTTCAATCGTTGTGCGGTTGCAAGGGTTATTTCCCGCCATTGCCGAATGCCCGCGAACGCGACAGCGATGAGGGGGAGCTGAGAATTGCCGCCGTGCGGAGAAGGATGTCGATATGCTCACTTTCGACCTCTTTCCACAAGGGACCGCGGCGCAGCAATTCCACCTCACCGCTAAATCGCGCCTTGAGACATACGTAGCGATCAAGACCGGACAGCTTATGCGGCTTTTCCGCCCCGGGGAAGAAAACCAGCGTCACCAGCAACAGGGCAGCAAGCGCGCCGCTGACGATCCCCTGAAGCGGCCGCATACGTTCGGGAAGGAGCAAGGCACGAATACGGGCTGGCCGGGAAACTGGCTTAATCCTGACCCGAGCCGTGATCTTCTGACGTACCTGCGCGAAGTAAAGATCATCAGGGAGGATTACTTCACGCGCCGACATCAAGCGCAAGTAACTCAGATAATGCTGAAAGCGGGAGCGGGCATTCGCAACGGCTGTTGTATAACGACTCAACTCATCGCCAAGATCACGGTTCAGATCGGAGGGACCCAGAGTCGACAGCCACTCCTCAAATTCCTGTTCAATTTTCGTTTCCGTTTTCATTATTCATCCTTTTCCCGCAGCAGGCCGATCAGTTTCCGTTTGACTTTCGACCGGGCGATATGCAGGTTCGACCGTACTGTCGCCTGCGGGCAGTTCATGATATCAGCGACTTCTTCTTTGGAGTATCCCTCGACATCGTGAAGCACTATTGTCGCCTGTTGTTTCGGCGGCAATTCCGCTATCGCTGCGGTAATTAGTTCCATCAATTCCCGCCTCTCAGTTTCCTCTTCCGGAGTCGATATCCGGCGGGAGAGTTCCAACTGGTATCCTCTTGCCGCTTCAACATCGCTCTCATCGATATTGACTTCCCGGCGCTGCCGCTTGCGGATAATATCAATGCAAAGATTGGTGGCGATCCGGAATATGAAGCTTGGTAAATTAGCATCGGTTCGTAATCGGGCAATGTTTTTCACCAGTCTGACGAAAGTTTCCTGTAGTACATCATCCGCCTCAGTATGGTTGCCGAGCATCTGGTAGGCGTGAGCGTAAATTCTTCTCTCGAAAAGCCTTACCAGTTCGTTGAACGCGGATTCATCACCTCTCTTGAAGCGCTCAACCAGCTCCGCAATCTTCTCAGTCACATTTCCCCACACTCCCCGACTATTTCTTAAGACGCCGGGGAGAGAGTTTTGTTTAATGGTCAGTTACTAGCAGCAAATCCAACCAGGCTGCCTAAAAAATCGCAGCAGCCAGCGGGATTTAGCTACCAGCCGAATTCCATGATACGGGAAATATCGTTGCGGACAATAAAAATAGTGAGGGCGATCAGCAGGAAAACACCCACCTGCTGCATGAGGGCACGGGTTTTGATCGATACCGGCGAACCCTTTATCTTTTCCATGACTAAAAAGAGAAGCTGTCCACCATCCAGCACCGGTATCGGCACCAGGTTGATCACGGCAAGATTAACGGAGATAATAGCTGCCAGCAGGAGAACCGACACTAATCCCTGCCGGGCCGCCTGGCCGACCACCTGCGCAATGAAAATCGGGCCGCCGAGCATCTTGGTGGATACGGAACCGGTGATAACATCCCTGATTGTTTTCAGGATCATGCCGCCATAGAAGTTAGTCAAACGGAAACCGGCGACAATCGCCCTGCTGATACTGAGCGGCTTGTAGGTGAAATTCTGACGCGCGCCGATCCGGCCGACAACTTCCATCTCCCCCTGAAGATTGAGCACACTGTCAGCCCAGGTTGTCACGGTGGCTTGGAGGGTATCGCCGCCGCGCCGCCAGGTCAGATGAATGGACTGAGCCGGCCGCTGCGAAACATATTGAGAGAGGCTCACGAAGTCGGTAACGGTGGAGTCATCAACCAGCAGGATTACATCTTTTTCCCGCAATCCCACCTTCTCCGCCGGTGAATCCTCCATCACGGCGCCGATTATCGCATGGTCATTGTCAACCACCGGTTCCCCCTGGTAGAAGTAGATGCCGATCAAAACGACAAGGGCCAGTAGATAGTTCATCGCCGGCCCGGCGAGGATTACGAGGGTTCGCTGCCACGGTTTTTTCGACATGAACTCGTAGGGTGCGCCGCTGATTGCCGCCACCTCAGGTCGATCGCCAGACATTTTAACATAGCCACCCAGCGGTATCCAACAGATGCGATACTCGGTTTCACCCCATTTGAATCCGTACAGCTTGGGCGGAAACCCCAGGGAGAACTGTTCCACGCGAATGCCGACCCATTTCGCCACTGCGAAATGGCCAAGCTCGTGGACAAAGATGAGTGCACCAAGTACAACAATAAAAGAAAGTATCTCAATCATCAGTTTTTTGATCTTAGGTGACGGTTTGCGCCCTGATTAACTCCTCAGTATCAATACGTACCTGGCGGTCAATGCGCTGCAAAACTTCCAGTGACAACTCCGCCGCCGGCCAGGTGCGTGTCAGCATCTTCTCGACCACAGTTGCTATATCCGAAAATCTGATTCGTTCGGCAAGGAATGATTCGACGGCGATTTCATTTGCGGCATTGAGAACCAGCGGCGCTGTACCGCCCATTCGTAAGGCATCGTACGCCAACGAGATACAGGGGAAGGTTCCCGAGTCAGGGGCGCTGAAAGTCAGTTTCCCCAGTTGAGCCAGATTGGTGCGCGGCAGAGTAGTTGTCAGCCGGTCCGGATAGCTGAGGGCAAAGGCGATGGGTAGTCGCATATCGGGCGGCGAGAGTTGCGCAATCTGGGCGCCATCCACAAACTGCACCAGTGAATGAATGATCGACTCTGGATGAACGACGATATCGATCTGCTCCGGCGGCAGACCAAACAGGAAATGAGCTTCGATCACCTCCAGCCCTTTGTTCATCATCGTGGCGGAATCGATAGTAATCTTCTTCCCCATCGACCAGTTGGGATGATTGAGCGCCTCAGCGATAGTGACTGAAGCCAATGATTTCTTGTCCCGATTGCGAAAAGGGCCGCCGGAGGCGGTGAGAATGATCTTTTCAACTTCAGCATGCTTGCCGGCGCGCAGACACTGCCAGATAGCGGAATGTTCCGAGTCGATGGGGATGATCTCGCCGCCGCTTTGCCGCTTCACCATGGTGAGTAGTTCACCACCCGCCACCAGTGATTCCTTGTTGGCCAGTGCCAGATTGAGGCCCGCCTTCAGAGAGTAATAGGATAACTCAAGCCCGGCTGCGCCGACAATGGCATTGACCACCAGATCCGCCGGCACCTCCGCAAGTAATCGCGCATAACGGCCGGAACCGACGAATAAAGAGGTAGTCGCCGGCAGTGATTCCCTGACATAGTCGAGCTGGCTCTCATCTTGCAGATGCACGGCGCCGACGTTGAACTGCAAAGCCTGTTCCACCAGCAACCGCGCATTACGGCGACAGGAGAGAAGAGCGACCTCGAACTTATTCGGATGGGATTGAACGAGATCGAGGACGTTGCGACCGATCGATCCGGTCGAGCCAAACAACAGAATTCGTTTCACTTCTTTTCGAAGGCCCTTTGGATAACAATTGGTTGCAACGGCCGATCCGGCAGCGGGAAACCATTCGGCAGTAACTTGACGTCTGCCGAATCGACCTCCTTGAGGTGAAGCAACTCCGCCCGCCAGAGCGAATCCTGCATAATCCGTCTGTAATCCCCCGATGTCGGAGTCTTGGCGATTTTGAGGACAACGTCAAGACCGGCCACCGTCCGACCAAAGACAGTGAATTTATAGGTGTCGAGATACCCCACCCGACTGCTGTCACCAACACAGATATAGAACTGGGTGGAGGCGGAATTGATATCGCTGCCTTTAAGCGCCATTGCCAGGGAGCCCTGGTGATGGGTTGAGTCATTTGCCTCGCTGGGGATAGTGAAATCGACCGGCTCTTTACCGGCGGAGGTAGGATCGCCACTCTGGATTATGAAGCCATCAATAACTCGATGAAAAAGGAGGGAATCATAAAAACCCTCGTCAGCCAACTTGAGGAAGTTCTCCACCGTCAAAGGCGCAACGTCGGGATACAACTCCAG
>JAGLUH010000509.1 GCA_023134875.1 Candidatus Zixiibacteriota bacterium | reverse complement strand
GCTATGATAGCGGCCGCTGTGACCCTGGGATCATATTTCCGGCAACATGACCAGTATGACTCGGCGCATTTCTATGCCGGCCAGGCGCTCTTCTGGGCGCAGGAGACCGGCGACACCTTCGATCTGGCGATCGCAACAGTCGGACTCGGTTTCAGCGCTATGGAGCTTGACAGCCTTAAGCGGGCGCGATATCTGTTCTGGCAAGTTGCTGACATAAGCGCCGACAGCTACCCTGGTTTTACCGATCTCGCCCGCATCGGTCTGGGCGACTGTTTCTATCGCCGTGGCGAGCTTGATTCCTGCCTGGCTTACATTGCGCCGATAGAAAAGATATATCGGCAACGACCCGCCAACCCCACCTTCGCCTATGCCGCCCACTTGCTGGGGAAAGTCTACCGCGACCAGGGTCACGATGCTGAGGCGATTGAAAAGCTTACCGATTCCTATCTTACCTGGCACGCTCTGGGTGGGTTTGCAGACCTGATCGAAAACCTCAACGATCTCGCCGACATCTACCTGCAGCAACATGAATACAACAACAGCCGCAAATACTATGTGGCGGCCTCCCAATTGGCGCAAATATACGACCTGGAGCAGAAAAATCGCTACAACATCAATCTGGATAGCCGCATCTCCGCGCGCTTGACGCCGGAAGAATATGTGCGAGCCGGCAAAGAGGGAGAGGCGCTGGCGCAGGAGATTACCCAGGGCAGGGAACCGATTCAATGATCGTTGTCGGTATTGCCGGACAGATCGCTTGCGGCAAGAGTGAGGTGGCGCGGGTCTTTGCCCAAATGGGTGCTACCGTGATCTCCGCCGACCAAATCGGTCGCGAGGTGATAGAATCAGACGCCGCAATCGGGCAGCGGCTTGCCAGGGCATTCGGTGACAGGATACTCACATCAACAGGCCGCATGCGGCGACGCGAACTGGGGCGAATCGCCTTCGCCAGTCCGGAGAACCTTGATAAACTCAATCGCATTGTTCATCCCCGGTTAGTGAGCCGGTTACGTCGCCTGATTAAACAGCATCGCCGCCAGGGCAAAACGAAGATACTGGTTATTGATGCCGCTTTGATCCTTAGTTGGGAGTTGGAGGATGAGCTCGATCTCTTGATTGTTGTCGAGAGTACTGTTGCCAACCAACTGGCGCGGCTCCACCAGGCGAAACTGACGCCAGCGGAAATCAGTCAGCGTATGCGTCGGCAAATGCCCAAATACCGGCAGCGCGAGCTGGCCGATCTGGTGATCCGCAATAACGGCACGCTGGCCGAACTTCAGGCTAAGGCACGCCGCCTCTGCAAAAATCTGCTCGAATTCAGTTGACAAGAGGTGATGCCGGTATATATTCGATTTTGTTAAATATTTCACAAGCGGTGGTGCGCGACCTTTTACCGCCAACGATTCTGACTTCGTGATGGTCGCCCCCCCTTGTGATGCTGTTCTGTATTTGTGCAGCGAGGGTTAGCGAGCGAAGCCCCCGGCTGAGGCGACAACCATGGTCGTTTGCAGTCGGGCTGCTCTTTTTTTCAGAGAAGGAAAGTTATTTGAAGCATCGGGTAGTCGGCGGGTTTAACCTGCTGATATATTCCCGGGTTTAGCGTAAAGGTGATATTATGAATCTTGCAACCAGGATGAGTCGTCTCGGCACCGAAACGGCTTTCGAGGTACTGGCCAAGGCCAAGGCCCTGGAGAAACAGGGCAAACATGTTATCCATCTTGAGATCGGTGAACCTGATTTCGACACGCCGGGCAACATCATCAAGGCGGCGGTTGATGCCCTGCATCAGGGCTTCACTCACTACAATCCCGCTCCCGGTTTCCCTGAGGTGAGGGAAGCGATCATTGCCGAGATCAACAAGACCCGCAAACTGAACCTTACCGCCGATAATGTCGTGGTCACGCCCGGCGCCAAGCCGATTATGTTCTTCGTCATAATGGCGTTGATCGAGAAGGGCGACGAGGCGATTTATCCTAATCCCGGTTTTCCCATCTATGAGTCGGTCATCAACTTCTCCGGCGGCAAGGCGGTGCCCCTGCCATTGCTGGAGGAAAACGATTTCGGTTTTGATCTCGATTATTTTGAGTCGCTCGTCACCGATAAGACTAAATTGATTATCATCAACTCGCCACATAATCCCACCGGCGGTGTTCTCACCAAAGAGCAGTTGCAACGCATCGCTGAAATAGCGACCAAACGCGGTATCTGGGTGCTGGCGGATGAGATCTACAGCCGCACTCTCTAT
>JAGLUH010000508.1 GCA_023134875.1 Candidatus Zixiibacteriota bacterium | reverse complement strand
TCGTCGGGTTTGGGGCTGCGATGCTCGAAGTCAACCTCCATGCCGAGAGCATAGCGGCAGGTAGGATCAAACTGCAGTTTGTCGTAGTAGCCGAACCAATGGAATTTAGGCCCATGTGTAATAGCTTGAACCGGCGGCAGCTTCTCTGACTTGGAATTGGCGCCGACTGCCATTCCGGCAAAGCCTGCCAGCGTCAACGCGCTGCTGGTCGTGGTGTACTTCAAAAATTGACGACGAGTAAACTCGACACGCCTGTTAGAAGCGTATGTATCCATATTATTCATGCAGAACAATTCTATAGCTTTAGGTCTTAAATGCAAGAACCAATTGTTTCGTCTCGGACAGAACTATAACGAAAGTCCGGCTCGATGTTGAATGCTGGAACCGAAAAACGAGAATTGAGTTAGTGCAGTAGTGATTGGAACCACCGGGGCCTGTCGGGTTTAGTGGGTGAAGCAAGCAGCTCGCGCCAGGCCTCGTCCGTGAGTCTATCGTCCATTGGGTGTTTGAACTCGTAGTACGACAGCACAGGCCCAGCCGCTAAGAAGATCGAGTCGTCCGGCGCCGGACAAGCCACAATAATCAGGTCCACATAACCGACGCCTTCTTCAACAACAAGCTGTTCTATATAATAATGGGTATGCACATCTGCTACGAGTGTTGTCTTAATTCCTTTTTCCCCAACACCTAAAACGGCGTTTTCAAGTGTTTTAGCGAAATTTCTGATGTATTCATAGTTGTCTTCGGACAGGGTTTGATTTGTGAGTTCCTTATTAGCAATTGTAATCAATCGTCCAAGGATTTCCTCAAGATTTACAAGGCGTTCCGTGGCTTCGGCTGAGAGTACATTGTAGTCGATTAATCCTTCCCTGGTCATTTGTGTTAACGCCAACAATCGACCATAGAACTCGGGCACGGGTTCCACATAACCCGTTACGTTGGGAGGAATACCTCCTCCTCTTCCCGGTGTATAACTTTGTTTGGCGTAAAGAATCGTATCGTGCCTGAGTTCCGTCCAGGATGCCAGGGCGGCATTCAGCTCCTTTTTCTCCCAGGCTTCTGTTCGCATAAAGTTAGAATAATGGATAAGATAACAGTTAGCTTTTTCGCTTTCATTTAATCCTCATCATGGTTATGATTCACCCTTCTTTGTCATTTCCGCCGTATAGATACCGCATTATAGCATATTAATAGAAAAAATGCGATAGTCGCGCTCAATTAAAATCCGTTCTTGTTTATTGACAAGGATTTACGTAAGAAAAGCCAACTGATGGAAAGCTTCACAGAAACAAAATATCTTTCGCCATTTCCCAGTCATTACCTGGTGTCAACTCACGAAAATGGGGCTATATTTCTACAGATGAGCCTTGCATTAATTCCTCGAAATTCTGACAGGATTTCCGATTCATGACTAACCGGATAGAACAATCCCGCTGATATCGATGAGGTACATCTGTCGGCCGTTGCTGGCGTGGGGTGAGTCGATCACGATGCTCCGGCCATCGGGACTGAATCGCGGGTGCGTGTCGCAGCGCCATTCGCCTTTATACTCCGGCGGCAGATAAAAATGCCCGAGCGGCACCGTTTTGCCGGTCGCTACGTTATAAAGATAGGGATTCTGCTTTCGCTCTTTGTCCGGATAGGAATCGTTGAGAATCCACTTGCTGCCCGGCAGGTACGAGCAATGTCCGTCGCTGCGCATAACTTTGTGACCGACAACTTCAATCTTTTTGTTGCCGCCATCTTCAAACAGGTAGAAC
>JAGLUH010000507.1 GCA_023134875.1 Candidatus Zixiibacteriota bacterium | reverse complement strand
CCATTTCCAAATGAAGCGGGACAGATATGCGGGTCAAAACCCCTGTGATCTTGACTTCGCCGAGAAAGGGCTCCTGACGATTCGGAAAGGCAGTACTGAAGATTAATATCTCAGGCACAATCACTCAAGCCTACCTGTCAGGTGGACTACCGATTTTGCACGCTTCGAATGAATGTCGGAAGTGCAGAGCTTTTAACCTGCACAGGAGTTTGCCTCTACTGGCAGGGCGGCGGTCCGCCGCCGAAGATGTAGTTAATCAGGTAGACTACATCAGCGATATTCACCATGCCGTCACAGTTGGCATCACCCGCTTCCAGCGGATCAGGGGGCGGTCCGCCACCGAAGATGTGATTAATCAAGTAAACAACGTCGGCGATGTTTACCATGCCATCACCATCAGCATCGCCGGGAAGATAGGTGAGAACTTCCAGATAGATGGAATCAGGAGTCGTGGTCACTGTATCGACACCGTCAGAGAATTGGAAGTAGTACTGATACCAGCCGCTATTGCTGATCGTATGCTGATGTTCAAACAGTGTCCCTGCCGCATAATCCTTTACACAGGCGACCATCGGGCATACAGTGGTATCAGAAGTGAAACCACGCATCAGATAAAAGTTACGCACCAGCGGCAGATGATCGTCGAGATCAGTGTAGGTAATTCTGCCAACCACAGTGTTAGGCGGTACCAATGAGATGCTGGGTAGTTGCAGCATGGGCGCTGTATTGCTGGCGTAGTTTAGCAGGTTGGCGTGGGGGACGAACACTCCCGCTTTGCCCATGTCATTGCCCTGCATACCGGAAAGGGTTTGTGTTGCAGTCAGCGGCGCCATGCCGATGAAGCCGGAGGGAGGAGGCCAGGTCGACCATTCCGGCTGAGAAGTGAGATCGGCGATGTTGCATGACAGACTCAGGGAATTGCCGGAGATATTCGTCGAGATGTTGCCAATACTGGTGAAACTGCTGTCGACCGGATCAAGTCGGTACAAGCCGGGGCTGAGGAGAACCGGAACGTCAGCGTAGACGAGCGCGAAGGCGACTAAATCGGTACCGTCAGGGTCGATAATACCGATCGAATAAAGGAAATAAGTAAACAATCCCTGGCTAGTAGGAAATCCGCCGCCGTTGTTGTCCATCCGGAAATAGAGCTTGGTATCGGAATAGCCGGCATAGCACTGCGTGATATCGAGCCAAGTACCGGCGGCATTTTCAGCATCGCCGACCGAATCAGCGCCCATATCAGCCATCAGGTACTCGGGCACCGGAAACAAGTCCGCGCTGTTCTGGGGAGACTGGCTGGCAACGGCGGTGTCGTTCTCTGAGCGAAGATACCACTCCAAATTCCCTGAGGGGGGGACATAGCTGATCTGGGCCGAGATCGTGTAGGTGCTGCAGGTGTGATAGAGCAGAGCCATCGGTTCCAGGTTCCAACTGGTTGCCGGCTGGTCGCGATAGAAAAGCTGGTGATAGGTATCCGGCTGGATGAAAAGAGAATCGGTAACATCGAAATCGAATTGAATCAATGGTGCACCGGCGCTGGAAAAAGAGATTTCATAAGGTTGGACAAAGTTCTGCGCGCTCAGGCTGATAATGCCGAAAGCGACTATCAATGCTGTGATGGCAAAGCGGAAGGAATTCATTTTGTTCTCCCAAGATGATAGTTGACAACAAGAAGTAGTATACTACACTTACATAATAGGCGATTCACCTGTTCAAGCAACGGAAATCGATGCTTTCTATGCAAACCGGAAGGGAAACACACTGATAGTGCTCAATTCTGCTGTAAATGTAATCTCTCTTGCTGCAAGGTCTGCATTGTATTGCAGTAGATGGGCAGTATTTAGCTGCGTTCGTGCCGGTTCTAGCCAGTTCCTTTTTCTGGAACAGCATGGAGGCAAGCCGGTTATAAAGCAAAACCATTGCCGGCGCCGACATCAGACGCCAATGGGCAAGATTATTGCAGTATTTATGCTGCCGGCCTTGACAAAATTGTGTCAGGGAGGTTAATTTCTGCGTGAGAATGGAGAAAGCAAGGAGCATTATCGACCGGTAGTTAACGCTTAGGGCCGCTTAAGGTGGCCTATTGGTGTAAGGGTTCTGAGAAGCCGAGAGTAGAGTTTTAGAAGTTTACATCGGTACTCTGATTTCGTATACTCGGTTTCCTGGTTTTTAGGTCGATAAGCTCATGTTGCGAATTGCTTTTACCATTCTTATTTTTGTTTTCGCCCAGCCGCTTCAGGGTGCCGTTCTGACAGCCGACATTACGGCACTCTTCTCATCGCAAACCGGACTCTCGTTTACTGCTTCATTTATAGAAGGAGATGCTG
>JAGLUH010000506.1 GCA_023134875.1 Candidatus Zixiibacteriota bacterium | reverse complement strand
TATCGGTCATCTCTCGTTTGAAGAAATCATCAAAACTGGTCCAGGAATACCACTCCTGCAACAGGTCCTGTATCGCCCGGAAGGAAACCGATGTCATGAAAGGATGATCCTTGATACGCAAAGGAGCAACAAAGGAAGCGTAGCGCAATTTCAGCTTGTCGTCATCGGTGACAGCGTCAAATGTGCTGCCCGAACCACTTGAATAGATAAGAGCGAGAGACTGCTCGAGCATCTGGTAGGAACCGGAAATGGAAGTCTGCGTTCTGTCAACCTGAATCAGTCCGGCGGGGTTCCAGGTCAACGCCGAAGCATCATCAGCAACTCCGGTAAAAGCCGCACCCATCGCTCGGGCGCGTGCTCCTCCTCCCAGGTAGCTGAAATCGATAGTCGAAAAACCGTACACATTGAAATCCTGACCCGCCGCCGTCGCCGCCAGAAGCATCAGAATGACGGGAATAAATCTTATCATGCCACGCATAGAAAAAAGCTCCTTGTGACAAATCCTTGCCAAAATTCAAGATGCAAATATACCGTCAGCGAAATCGCTTGTCAAATCTTTTTTGCTGTCGATCATTTCAACTTATTAGATGACGCTGATAATCGCAGTTTGTGCAAACCGGCAAAAGCGACTACTTCTCGGTCGCTTCGCCCGTTCCCACTTCGACCAGATCCTCCGTAGAACCGCCTGACCCCATCAGGCCATATTCGTGTAGTTTATTCCTGAGCGTGCGCGACGAGATTCCCAACACCGCCGCTGCCCTGGTGCGATTGCCGTCGAATTTCTCCAGCGTATTGATAATCGCCACTTTCTCCAGTTCGGCGATGGTCATGTCACCATCGAATGTTCGTGGCGATTGCTGCGCCAATGGTCCCAGCACCAGGTAACTCGGCAGGTCCGCCTCGGTGATGCGGTCACTCCGGCAAAGCACTACCGCGCGCTCGATGTAATTCTCCAGTTCCCTGATATTACCCGGCCAGTGATAGCGGTTCAGCAGTTTCATCGCCTTCTCGGTGATGCCCTTGATATTGCGGTTGTTTTCGGCGTTATAATCGCGCAGGAAGTATTCCGCCAGCATGGGAATATCACCCTTGCGCTCACGCAGCGGAGGAAGATGCAGCGGAATCACATTGAGCCGATAGTAAAGGTCTTCCCGAAACTTCCCCTGCTTAATCCTTTCCTCAAGGTTTTGATTGGTGGTGACCACCAGCCGCACATCAACTTTCAAACTCACCGCTGAGCCGACTCGCTCGAATTCCCGTTCCTGGATAACCCGCAACAGTTTTGCCTGGACACCAGGGGGAATCTCGCTAATTTCATCGAGCAGCAAGGAGCCACCGTCGGCCATCTCAAATCTTCCCCGTGACTGCTTGATGGCATTGGTAAAAGCGCCCTTCTCATGACCAAACAATTCCGACTCGATCAGCCCCTCCGGCAAGGCGGCGCAATTTAGCTTAATAAAAGGACCGTCACAGCGGGGTGAATTGTAATGTATCGCCCGCGCGATCAACTCCTTGCCCGTCCCTGATTCTCCGGTAATCAAAATGGTGGCGCGCGATTTGGCCGCCGAGTCAAGCATTGTCAGTAAGTCGATCAATTTCTTGTCACTGCCGACAATGCGGCCGAAATCATACTTACTCTTGATCTCCGATTTCAGTATCCGGTTCTCCAGCACCAGTTCCCGGTGCTCCAGCGCCCGGTTTACCGCCACCTCCAGCTCATCGGGCATGATCGGCTTAAGGATGTAATCAAAGGCCCCCAGCTTCATCGCCTCAACGGCGTTCTTGACGGTCCCGTATGCCGTCACCATCACCACCACCGTGTCGGCACACTCCTGCTTGATCTGCCGGAGCAACTCAGTGCCGGTGACATTCGGCATCTTGACATCGGACAAAATCAGATCAAACTCCGTCTCCGTCATCAGTTCCAGCGCCGCTTCCGCAGAGGAAGACGTTTTGACCGTGTGCCCCAGCCTGGTAAGAGCGGCTTCAAAGAACTCATTTACCAGCGGGTCATCATCGACAACAAGGATTTGTCTTGGTGCGATCATGCTAAACCATTACATTATATAGTTCGTATATGTCATTACTATAATAACAGTTATAGTATCTTCTGAAAACTAATGATAAAAGCCGAACCCTTAGTGTGTCCCGTGACCATCTCTATTGTACCCTGATGCGCCGCGACGATTTTTTTCACCAGCGCCAGCCCCAGACCAGTACCTCCTTCGCGGGTGGTGAAGAAAGGCGCAAAAACTTTCTCCCTTATTTCCTCAGGAATGCTTTCACCTTCGTCCTCGATAGTAATCGTGATATTTTCACCTTTGGCCGCCAGAGTCACCCGGATAGTACCCCCCGCCGGCATCGCCTGCTCCGCATTCTGAAAAAGATTAATCAACGCCCGCGAAAGATGCTCCCGGTCAAAACGACAGTTGACTGGTTTGTCAGGCAACGAAAGCTCGATTCTCGATTGTGACTCTTTTGCCGACAGATCGATCTGAAAGAACTCTACTGTCTCTCGCAGCAAATCTCTCAAGTCACCTGTTTCCAGTTCCACTCGCAGATCGCGGGCATACTCCAACAGTGAGGAAACACCACGATCCAGTTTCTCGACACCGGCGGTGATTTTGTTCAGGTATTCGATCTGAGGGTGGTCTTCGCCAAGTTCCCCCTTGAGCAAGGCGGCAAAACCGCCGATTCCGGAAAGTGGGTTACGTACTTCGTGCGCAATCACAGCGGCCACTTCCCCCAGGGCGGCCAGGCTCTTGACGCGGGCGATCTCCCCCTCCAGTCTCTTCATCTCAGTGAGATCGACGAATACCTCAAGGGCGCCGATGGTCTCCCCGGCAGCATCGGTGATCAGATCGCTGCAAACGGAGATCGGCACCGATTCGGAATTGCTCACGGCGATATTCTTTTCAACATTTCGATACGGTTTGCCGCTGTTTAGGAGATCGGGCAAGGGATGGTTACGGGCGAAGCTGCTGCCAAAGAGACGTGAGTACCGGCTGCCGACGATATCCTGGTAATTGCTTCGCAGGATCTGGCAGCCGGCGCGATTGATCGTTGATATCCGCCCCTCAAGGTCAATGGTAATGACACCGGAAGTCAGCGACTCCAGCACATTCTCGAGAAAGTTCCTGGTTCTGACGTTCTCCTCAAGCGCCTGCCGAAGCTTCTCGTTGGTCTCGCTCAGTTCATCGGCGAGCTTTTGGTATCGCGCTTGCAGCGAAGCGTAGGATCGGTTGAGCGATCTAATCGTGTCATTGAAAGTAGCGAAGGTCTTGTTGAAGAGTGACAGCTCGTCGACTTCTTCAACGCTTTGGTTCTCGCTTGTTTCTGTTTCTTCCATCACACTTACAATAAGTGTGAGCGCAATAGTATTTCAACTAAAACTATAAGAAAAAAACGCGTCGCTCTTATTAGAAATAAGCCATAATCTCGGCGGGAATCTGTTCCAGGGGAGCGACCATATCGGCGATTCCCGCTTCCACTACCGCCCGTGGCATGCCGTAAACCGCACAGCTGTCTTCATCCTGGGCGATAATATCGGAACCATCTTGCTTCATTAGATCTAGACCTTCAGCGCCGTCCGCACCCATACCGGTCAGGATCACGCCGAGCGAGGTTCGGCCGTACGATTCGGCGACTGACTTGGTCATCACGTCCACCGAGGGAGTATGCAGTGATGATGACGGTTGCTTTGAGAGCACCACCACCGCCTTGCCGGTGTGCCGCCGCACCAGGAGATGCTGATCTCCCGGAGCAATATAGGCATTGCCGGCGGTAATGGTCTCGCCGTGCTCCGCTTCTTTGACGCCGATATGGCAAAGGCGGTTCAACCGCTCCGCCAGTGACTTGGTAAAGGTAGGGGGCATATGCTGGACGATCACGATGCCGGTAGGGAAATTGCGGGGCAACGCTTCGAGGACTGATTGCAAAGCGGGCGGGCCTCCGGTTGAAATACCGATGGCGACCAGGGAAATCAGCTTGCTTTTCTTGTTACGCGCTGGTTGCCTGACGGAGGCTGCCAGCTTCTGCTTGATTGCTGCCCGGCGACCCCGTTTCAGCGCCTAGTGTGCCATCAAGGTACGCCGACGTAAGTAGATTTGCTTGATTTTTTCAATTAAATCAGACTTGATCTTGGCGATGTCGAGCGAGACGAACGAACTCGCTTTCGGAATGAAATCGACTGCTCCCATCTCCAGGGCGTCAAGAGTAACCTTGGCTCCTTCCGAAGTCAACGACGACACCATGATCACCGGCGTCGGCTGGTTCTCCATAATTAGTCGCAGAGCTGACAGTCCGTCCAGGCGCGGCATTTCGATGTCCATAGTGACCAGGTCAGGCTTTAGCTCCAGGGCTTTTTCATATCCCTCTTTGCCGTCCCTGGCCGTACCGACGATCTCAATTGCCGGGTCGCCGGCAACCATCATCTGGATGGCTTTACGCATGAACGCAGAGTCATCCACGATCAGTATTCGAATTTTCTTATCCATTCACTGACGTTCCGATCGCTTTGAAGGTTCAGGAGGCAAGTTTAAATACGCCGATGGGATCGACAATCAACCGCACGCGGCCATCTCCGAGGATGGTGGCGCCGGCGATACCCCGTGTTCCCCCCAGGAAATCGCCCAGAGACTTGATAACCACCTCTTCCTGGCCGAGCAGACTGTTAACCAGAAGGCCAAGTCGTTGATTGGCCAGGCCGATGACAACGACATATGATTCCTCAAGTGAATCGACATCGAAGCTGCCGTTGTTTTCAAAGAAGAGCTTGTGCAAGTCGATAATCGGCAACACCGTGTCGCGCAGACGAATAACTTCCTTCTGATTGATTGTCTGAACATCCTCGCGCGATACTCTCACCGTTTCCAGCACTGATGCCAGCGGTAGCACGAAGAGATCACTGTCTGCCTCCACCAGCAGGCCCTGGACAATTGCCAGCGTCAAGGGCAGCTTGATAATGACGCTGGTACCCACTCCCGGCTGCGACTCCAGTTCAGTGATTCCTTTCAGCTTCTCGATGTTGGTTTTGACGACATCCATGCCGACACCGCGTCCGGAAACGTCGGAAACCACCCTGGCGGTTGAGAAGCCGGGATGGAAAATGAAATTGAAGATATCCTGATCGGACATCGCTTTGATCTGTTCGGTATTGCCTAATCTTCTCTCTACCGCTTTTTTCCGAATGCAGTCAACATCCAGTCCGGCGCCGTCGTCCTCCACCTTGATGATGATATTGGAACCTTCCTGGCTGGCGATCAGGTCGATGCGTCCCACTTGTGGCTTACCCGCCTTGACGCGCTCGTCAGGCATTTCGATCCCATGATCAGCGGCATTGCGCACCAGGTGCACCAGGGGATCACCGATCTCTTCGATTACCGACGTGTCCAGTTCCGTTTCTTCACCGCTGATGTGCAGCTCTATTTCCTTCTTCTGGGCACGGCCAGGTCTCGAACAACCCGCGGGAATTTATTGAAGACCTTACCCACCGGCTGCATACGCATCTTCATAACCGTCAGTTGCAGTTCAGTAGTGATGAAGTTTATCTGAGCCGTTGCCTGGTTGACCTGTTCGACTACTTCGTTCCCCTCGAACTCGGCGTTAAGACGACCTGACATCTGTGCGAGCGTGTTCCGGCCCAGTACCAGCTCGCCCATGATATTCATCAAGTTGTCAAGTCGCTCAACATCGACCCTGACTGTTTGATCAACAGCGCGTCTTTCCAATGTCGGCGGTGACCTTGAACTCTCCCTTGCGGAGTTTGTTAAGAACATCCTCCATCTTGTGGGTGAGCTCGGTGATTTTATCAAACCCAAGGAATCCGGAGGTGCCTTTCACAGTATGCGCGGAGCGAAAAATCTCATTAAGCAAATCGAGATCATCGACATTGT
>JAGLUH010000505.1 GCA_023134875.1 Candidatus Zixiibacteriota bacterium | reverse complement strand
GAGTTCGCGTTCAAACTGGTCGGTGCGACCCCGATGCTGACTCGCGAAAAAGCAAACGAGCTGCTGGTGTCATGGGAAGTGTCAACCGCTAAGGCCAAAAGGGATTTCGGCTTCGAGTCGCAGATACCGTTTGAACGGGGCGCAAAAGAAACGTATCGGTGGTACCGGCAGAAGGGCTGGCTGAATTGATATCGCTTGAGTTGATGCTGTACTGCCTCGTTGCGGGTGGTGCTTACCTGTTGCTTATCAGTTTCCTGCTTGAGATGATTGGTCGGGGCCTGAAGATATCCCGCGGTATTCCGGCTGAGCTGCTTGAGAGCCCCGGCTGGACATGGTTTGCGATAAACTATATCATGGAGCTTCTGTTTTTCGTCTTTATTCCCACAATGGCTTATAGCTTCCTTTACTTGATATTGCCCCTTTCAGGGGTCCGCGCTGGGATGGCGGGCGCGCTGTTTGCATTTACGCTGGGAGTGGTTCCGGCTTTGATGGGACTTGCTGTGCGCCTAAAACTCTCGATGCCGTATCTTCTGTATTTCCTGCTCGGTCTGCTGTTGAAGCTGGGCGGCGCCATGACGATCATCGGGTACCTATACTCGCTGTAGGTTGCGGTGGGGTGACTGGAAATTTCACTTGACATGACGTGAGCAAGTTCGTATCATTAACCTAAAGATAGATGCGGCATTCACTTAAGTCGGTGGTGCTTACCGTCTTAGGGGGACAAGGGAGCCTTTATTTTGGTGTGCCTACCCAGGGTTGCCGTAAGTTCTATTTTCCCAGAGTGTGATGATAGTATTCGTAATGCTTTCACAGCTAATCTGATTAGTAAGTTGATGTATCCCATGGCTTTCACCCTATTTAAGGAAGGAGGAGGTGGTATATTCGAAGTTACTCTTCATGCGCCGTAGAAACTTAGCGTATTGTTAAACAAGCAAATCCGCTTGAAAACAGGAGGAGCAATGAAAACCTTTCTAACCGTCATTCTCGTTGTTACACTTTTTGCGTCGGGTACGGCTTTTACCGAGCAGGTCCGTACGCTTGAACCAAGGAAACACGTCGATGTACCCAGCTTCTTGGGAAACGTTCCGGATAGGTTTATTGTGGTGCTCAAAGATGATGTCACGGTAGATCACCGCAAAGACGCCCGTTCCCCGGTAGCGCTGGGCCATCTGGCTGGCTTTGACGCTCTGGCCCGTAAGTTCCAAGCCTCGAAGATCAGGCCGCAGTTCCCCAGCTCCGACAGGGGGGCTGTGATGGCCTCGGCCGAAGGTCGGAAGCTAGCGCGCTATTACAAAGTGACGTTTAATTCCGGGACGCTCGAGGACGCGATGGCAGCCTACGAAGCGAACCCGATGGTTGACCACGTCGAGCCGATAGGTATCCACACCTTCTACGCCACGCCCAATGACCCCTATTATGATGATCCGCCGTCCAGTTTTCCCCATGACCAGTGGCATTACTGGGACACTTATGGTGTCGATGCCGACCTGGCCTGGGATGCCAATACCGGCGATGCAACAGTCGTTATAGGCGTTCTGGACTCAGGTATCAAGTATGATCACGGTGACCTTGGCGGCAATAACCCGCCCGGTCCAAATGATAACTCCACTAACGGCAATGTCTGGGTCAACAGCCAGGAGATTCCGGGTGATGGTCTCGACAATGACAACAACGGTTATGTTGATGACGTGATTGGTTGGGACTTTGTCGAACGTTCGAACCAGTACCAAGGCGTCAAGTGCATTGATGCTGATTGTGGAGGCGTCGATAACGATCCTTTTGATGGTGACGGCCACGGTACTCATGTTGCCGGAACTATTGCTGCGATAACAAATAACGGTTACTGCGTAGCCGGAGTGGCCGGTGGCTGGGGTGACGGCACGTTCAATGGAACTACTGGCAATGGTGTTAAAGTGGTTGCCTTGAGAATTGGCTATCGAGCAAGATGGCGAGGCTATATCATCGGACCTGTTGTCATGGACTATGTCGCTGAGGCGATGTATTACATGGCAGATTTGAAGATTCGCGGTGAGAATGTAGTTGCTGTCAATTGCTCGTTTGGCAACTCCAATACCGGTGGTTTAGGCGCTGCCGTTGACTATCTCCTGGCCCAAGGTGTCATGGTCATTGTGGCGGCCGGTAATGACAATTCGAGCGACCCGGATTATCTTGGTGAGCGGGAAGATTGTCTTGACGTTGGTGGTACTGCCCAAGATGGGGGTCCATACAGTGGGTCTAACTATGGTCCCTGGGTTGATCTGGCCGCGCCTGGCGTGGACGTCATGAGCACCACAACCAGCCCGGATGATCCCGGCGCCGATTATATTGCTTACTTCACCGGGACTTCCATGTCCTGCCCGCATGTGGTGGGCACGGCGGCTCTGCTGAAATCATGCGACCCGACCCTGACCCCACAGCAAATCTGGGATATACTGGTGTCGTCGACCACGCCCTACAGCGGCAGCAAGGACCTTGGTTCGGGTATTGTAAATGCTAAGAATGCCCTCGACTCTGCCGGATGCACCGGATGTGACTTGGTTCCGAATTTTTCGGGCACACCGACTTCCGGCTGTGCTCCGCTGAATGTAAGCTTTACTGACCAATCAACCGGCACCGGCATCAATTCTTGGTACTGGGAGTTCGGCGACGGCGGTGCCTCCACGGCACAGAATCCGACCCACCCCTACAACA
>JAGLUH010000504.1 GCA_023134875.1 Candidatus Zixiibacteriota bacterium | reverse complement strand
GCCCAGGTGGCGGAATTGGTAGACGCACCAGCTTGAGGGGCTGGCGGGGGCAACCCTGTGGGAGTTCAAATCTCCCCGTCCGCACCACGCAAGAACCCCAGCCAACCTGGGGTTTTTACGTAGGTTTTTTTCATGTCTGGCTTGTTTTGAGCGGTTTTTTGGGGTAAACTTGTTTATGTATAAATAAGCTCTGGAATTATATGGGAGGAGTAATCATACGAGTAATCCTTGGTCTGATAATTTCCGTTGTCGGTGCCTTGTTGGTCATCAAGACTGAAAGAATAATCGAACAGGTCGGCAAGAACAGTTGGGCTGAAGCCAAGTTCGGTACCTATGGTGGTACCCGCTTCATGTGGAAGATGATCGGTCTGTTGGCTGTTTTTATCGGCTTTGTTGTCATGACTAATATGACTCACGGTTTTATTCAGGGAACTCTCGGAAAGTTATTGACTCCACCGGGAGGATTTTAATATGACTTACATACCCACAGGTAGAGAATTAATTGATCCTTTCAAGTTTTTGGAAGAGGTCGGTATCCGGTCTGGAATGAAGGTGGCCGATTTCGGATGCGGCACATTGGGGCATTACGTCTTTCCAGCTGCCCAATTAGTCGGTCCCGAGGGTAGGGTTTATGCGGTCGATATTCTAAAATCGGTTTTAGACGGCATTGGGAGTAAGGCCAAGATGGAAGTAGCAAATAACGTTGAAATACTTTGGGGCGACATCGAAAGACCGAATGGTGTTAAGATTGACGACGGGAGTTTGGACATGGTTATTTTGGCCAACAACCTTTTCATGTCTAAACAGAAATTGAAGATGATGATAGAGATTGCGCGCGTCTTGCGTTCTGGTGGAAGGCTAGCGATTGCTGAATGGAAACCGACCGGAATCTCCATCGGTCCGGACAAGGATACGGTTGTCCCGTCCAATGAAGCTCAAAAATTAGCGGAAGAAGCCGGTTTCGTTCTTGAAAAAAATTTCGAACCAGGCAAGTACCATTACGGTCTCTCTTTGATTAAGTCCTGAGGCAACTTGCCTTTTTGTTGATATTGCTATAAAATTTGCTTTCACAAAAGGAATACGTATTTTTTGTTATGTCATTTCTTGCTGGCTTTGCCGCCTTTCTTGATTATAAATATTGGATAAACACTAACCCAGTGCCACTCGGGCCATCTTTGGTTAGCGGTTTTTTGGTCTTTTTTTGCTGGTTTTTGGTGGCCGCCTCTGCTCTGTTCGTGGTCTCTCGATACTTCCGAAAAGTTGATGATTTGAAACACGGAATTTTTAGGCGATTTGCCCACTTGTTGTTTAATGTCGGCTGGATCGGGTTGGTGATCCTGTTCTTTGCTTATGAGCAGGCACCAATTCTCGGCATGCGTCTTTGGTTCGGTTTATTGATGATTTACCTGATGGCTCGTTTAGGCATGCTGATTATCTACGTTATTCGTGACTATCCGCAACGTAAGGCGGCAGTCGTTGAGCGTGAACGGATAAAGAAATATCTTCCAAGGACAAAGCGTAAGTGAATCACGACGCAGACTTGGTCGTCGGGGAGAAGCCGCGGCCGAAGTTTTTCTTAGAGAGCGTGGTTATCGAATCATCGGTCGCGGCTGGCGACCAAATGGCTGGAAAAGGGGAGAGATAGACCTTATTGCCGAACATGGCGATGAGGTCGTTTTTGTTGAAGTCAAAACTAGGATTAATCGGTCATACGGACGACCGGAAGAGGCGGTTGACTGGAGGAAACAGCGGCAATTACGGCTGTTGGCTTGGTCTTGGTTGAAAGAGCATCAAGCCCATGGGAGGCAGTACCGAATAGATGTTATCGGAATCACTTGGAAGAAAGGGGCAATTTTGGTACGCCATTTGATTAATGCTGTCGGTGCTGACGGATGAT
>JAGLUH010000503.1 GCA_023134875.1 Candidatus Zixiibacteriota bacterium | reverse complement strand
ACACTTTTCAACCGCCGTTTACAGTCGATTTCGATAGGAATTGCCAACGATAGCGAACCTCGTGTGACTCTTGCAGTTAAGTCCTAATGCATTGCCTTTCAATAGATTGCAATTCCATCCTCCGGAGTATTCATAGTTCGGCACCTAATGTAACCGATGCAGAGCTCTGCTCCGATGGCCCGAGAGGGGCAGTACATACACTCGTTCTCACTGGCACTGTACTGCCCAAGTCCCAATCACCCGGTTCACACACTCGTCTCGTAAGCCCCGCCCTTACCTGCCTTGTTCCCTGTCAGACCGCCTTCCGAAAGCGCTCAACAACCTGTGCAAATGTTCTAACATAGCCGCACCTGGGGAAGTTCTTTCCCGTGAGTGCCTTAGGCAGCCAAATTCTCGATCACCCAGTTGCGGAAATCGTCTCGTAGCCCCCGCCATGACATATAAGCCGTTGTTAAGCAACGGCTTAATCTTTCTGGGCATCGACTGGCCGCTCGGTGAGCACAACGCATCAGCTCGGCGAAGCTATCCCCGCCATAAACGGCGAGCCGCCTGCCACCTGGGAATAGGCGGGGCACAGCTTATTTCGGGTTTGCCTTTCAGTCATTGGCTCAGTACCTTAAAGGGAAGTACTCTATTAGCACCGGCCAGCTGAGTAAGATGGAGTCGTGCCAATGGCGGCAGACGACAAGGACAATGACCGCACAGAAACTTGGGACGGCCTTGGCGATGGGCCTGATCGACCGCGCATAGAGAGGCTCGGTCATTTCAAGATTGAAGCTACTCTTGGCTCTGGAGGGATGGGGACAATCTACCGGGCGTACGATGAGTCGATGAAACGTCCGGTTGCTCTCAAAGTGCTGCATTCATCCCTGGAGTTATCGAAACGTGCGCAGTCACGTTTTGTTCGTGAAGCTTGGATTGCCGGTCAGCTGGATCATCCTAACATCATAAAGGTGCACTCACGAGGTGAGGAGAACAATGTTAGCTATCTCGCCATGGAACTTGCCGAGGGCGGCTCGCTTTACGATTTAGTCAAACAGACTCAGGAGCAAGTTCCTTCTGGTTCGGATGTTACCGAGACCATAGATCAGGACTGCATCAAGGATATTCTTGCCAAGTTCATAGAGCTTACTGGAGCACTTGAACATATCCACTCCAAGGGATTCATTCACCGAGACATCAAGCCACACAACGTACTACTGTCAGGGACGGAGAAGAAGTTCAAGTTTACCGATTTCGGCATCGCGCATGCTGAGGACATGACCCGGATGACTAAGGCGGGTGACTTCATCGGCACAGTGAAATACATGTCGCCGGAGTTGCTAGCGGCTCATCGAGCTGGCATTGATAAACGAACAGATATCTACTCGCTCGGTGTCACGCTGTACGAGGCCCTGACGCTGACCCTGCCATTCAAGGCTGACAGCGAGGAGAAACTGATTGGCGAGATTCTGGCGGGCCATTACATCGAAGCACGCAAGACTAACCGTCGAATTCCCTTTGATCTTGAGACAGTCTTGATGAAGGCATGTCATCACGATCCTGACAAGCGTTATCAGAGTGCTTCGGAGTTTGCCGATGACCTGCAGCGTATCATCGACGGTCGTCCTATTCTGGCCAGGCGCCAGAGTGCTTTCTCGAAGGGAATCAAGTACGTACGAAGAAACTATAAGCTGGTGTTGGGGATCGCGGCTGCAATGATCATCATTGTGGGAAGTTTTCTGTGGCAGGACTACCGAATGAAGAAGTCCTACGACGACAGTGGTCTTCTACAGGAAGGAATCCCTCACAAACCTGATTTCACTAGAATTCGGATACCAACCTATCCAGGTAACGGTGTTTTGTCTCCGGACGGAGAGCGACTTGCTTTTGCCTCGGATTGGGCCATCTGGACCGTACCCTTGCATGGAAAAGTAGATCCCAACCTGGCCGGCGAACCGGTCAAACTGACTGACCGAATCGGTGCTTGGAATTACGGTTTTATAAACACTCTCGACTGGTCGAGGGATGGTAAGCGGATTGCCTTCAACTTTATGCCCACTGACTCCACACATGAAGTTCATGTAATACAATCAGACGGAGGAGAACAAATAGTGGTTCCTATCGAACTTCGTCGCGGTCGCTGGATAAGGAATGCGCGCGTTGGCTTATCTCCGGATGGGAAGACACTGGTCTATTCCTCGGCCGATGAACCACTAAGTGAGCCTGAATCCAGACTCTTCATACGCACGGTACTTGTAGAAGGCGGTGATGAGAAGCAGATAACAAGCGTTCCTTCACGGGAACCGGTGTTCTCGCCCGACGGGGAGAAGATAGCCTTCATTTCCACTGGTCACACCAAGCAATCGGCTGATAGTACGATCGGTTCGTTAGGGGGGCCTGAGCGAGCACTGTACGTTATCAATGTCCTGGGTGGCCAGCCGATCCTGGTGGCTGACCTCCCGGGATGCGAGTCGTATCCGATCTGGTCCCCTGATGGCCGAATGATCGCATTCTCTTACGAGTCTGAGGACGGTATGTACGACATACGCATTGTGCCGGTTCGAGAGGATGGTGCCCCAGAAGCCGACCCGATAGTTATCGAACCTCCGACTCAGGTGTTTAAGTTGGCAGGCTGGTCCGCTACAAACCAGATTGGAATCTGTGCTGCTGAGCCGGGGCATTTTGCCATTTATACGGTACCAGCCTCCGGTGGTCGGGCCGTGCAGATCACGCCGGGAGGTCGGGCTAAGCACCCGCGTTGGACTCCAGATGGATCACGGATCTTCTATTATACAGAAAGCGGAGAGATTGCCTGGGTGCCGGCAGAAGGTGGGACCCCTGAAGTGATCCCTGATCTGTCGGTTGACCGGAAACCACGCTTCCATCCTCATAACTATGGCCCTGGCAATGCAGTTTCTCCCGATGGCTCGACCCTATTACTCTCAGGCGCGCAAGAGGGCATCGAGGGAACGCATATATGGACGATGTCGATTGAAGGCGATGAGCCCAGGCAAATCACGTTTCGCCCACCTTCATTCGAGGATTGTTTCCCCTGCTGGTCACCACGAGGTGACTCAATAGCATTTGTCCGTTTCAAATACTCAGATGACAGTGGCATGAACATCTTTGTCGTGTCAGTTGAGGGCGGAGAGCCACGTCAGGTTACTGTGGATGAAGATTCCGTGGCGGAGTCGGTTATAGACTGGTCCCCCGACGGAGAAACCATTGCGTTTCGTTCATACCACAGCACTGAGCAGGACCGCTTCGCAGGACTCATAAAGACAATCGCAGTCGATGGTGGGGCATCCAAGATTGTGACTGAGGTCAAAGGTGCGTTTGTGACCACTTCGTTGACCTGGTCGCCTGATGGTACCAGGATTGCCTATGACTACGATAGAAAGAGCATTCAGGTGGTATCTTTGGAGGATAGCACTATCACGGAAATCAAGACGGGGCTTGGAGATGTACAGCCTTATAGTGTCTCCTGGTCACCGGATGGGGAAAAGATAGCGTTCGCGGCTTACAGAAAGGGAGAGGAATCCTTTTACCTAATGGAGGACTTCTTGCCGCTACGGCAGCCAGCCACACCTGAGCCACCCACCGAGGCGGAGAGCAAGGAACTGACCGTGCGAATGGTTTGGGTGAGTGATATGGTATTATTCTCCACCGACCTTGAACGTGTATCACCTGATGGCCGATTTGTCTCTTTTTCCAATAGGATCGAAGGCGACCTTGGCGTTCTTGAACTGGCGAACAAAGAGATTCGCTTACTTACGAGTAATTTGACCTCCTGGGATGCGGTTGATGCCATACCCGAAGAACACCGCCAAGCATTTGAGGACTCGCTGCTGAAATTCGAAAGATTTGACTACGGATCGGTCTGGTCTCCTGACGGCAGGCAGTTGGCTTACGCCTGGGTTGCATGGTCTGCTGAAGATGGTGATTTGCTTCTTATCGGGCGTGATGGTGCTGACCCAAAGACTCTAACGGCCAGTGAGGCAGAAATGGCAAAACATATCATACCTTATGACTGGTCAAAGGACGGGAAATGTATCCTGGCCGGGGGCGTCACTGCGGCAGGTAACATCAGGTTGTTGTCTATTTCGACAACTGATGGCTCGGCGAAGGAGATTGCTACGATTGAGGTGTCTTCTGATGAATTCAAAGGCGGTTACCTTTCGCCGGATGGTCGTTATGTGGCCTATACTTCTGCGGACAATGATATTTTCCTGGTTTCGGTTGACGGCAAGAGTAATCAACTGCTGATCGAACATTCCGCCCATGATTATGTTCTGGGGTGGTCTCCGGACGGACGGTGGGTTTGCTTCGCAAGCGACCGTTCAGGGACTACGGACGCCTGGGTGATCGGGGTCAGCGGTGGTAAACCTCAGAATGAACCCCGGAAAGTCAAAAGGAATATCGGGGAGATTGTTCCTCTGGGGATTACTGATGTGGGGTCGCTGTACTACGGTTTGGATTCCAGAATTACCGATGTCTATGCTGCCACGATTGACCTACAAGCAGGCGAATTGCTGACCTCGCCGAAAAAAGTGACTCAGCGATTCGAGGGGACCAACAATTGGCCGGACTGGTCACCGGATGGGAAACACCTGCTTTACCGCTCGGACCGGGAAGCCACCGACAACCTAGGTGCCAAATCTCCTCTTTGTGAACGTGAGATGGAAACCGGTGAAGAGCGCGAACTTTTTGTCCCGCTTGAGTGGTTTGGCCCTCATCACTATTCACCCGATGGCCGCTTTGTTATCGCGCGGGGAGTTGACCAGAACGGTCAGAATGGTCTCTTTCAGATTGATGTTGAAACAGGTCTGGCGACGATTCTTATGAAGTGCGCGGGCGATGCGTGGATTGGAGGGGCTACTTGGTCGCCGGACGGAAACAAAATCTTCTACAATATGGCAATAAGGTCTGAAGATCTCGGTTATCAAATGCAGTATGATCTCAAAACACGGCAGGAAAAAGCTCTCTTCCCATTGTTTTCGTCACCGACCTGTCCCGCACTCTCTCCCGATGGACAGTGGTTGGCC
>JAGLUH010000502.1 GCA_023134875.1 Candidatus Zixiibacteriota bacterium | reverse complement strand
TATCCTAACCAGCTTTCCGCCTTTTGGTTAGAACGATCGCGTGCGTATCTGCCCAAATTCCAATTCGGGTGCAAGTCCCTGCACCGCCATGAACCCCGTTTGCCATTATACGCTCATCTCAAACTCCAGCTTTCTCCAAAAAACCGAAGAGCGGGCCCCCGCTAGCAAGTTTAGAAAAAACCCTTGATATCGCGAATTGTCGAAACCGCGAGGGTTTCGACCTACACCGCTCAACATCCGGCGTTACGCTGTAACCGGGAAGAGGGACAGAGCGTGCTCGGCATCTGAGCTGGCTCATATTACGACCGATCACTCAGGAAGTAGCCTTCCTTGATGCTGGCCGGGTTCCCGATTATCAACGAACCGGGTGGTATATGCCCGCCCTTCAGCAAAACTGTTCCGGCCCCGACAACGGAGCTATGCCCGATGTGGGTTCCCTCACCTATGAACGAGTGCGATCCGACAAAGACGTTCTCCTCAAGCACGATCGGCTTCCTCTCGATATCGTCGCTAATGCCGATGCACTTTTTATGTGAGTCCGCAACATTGATGGAGACGAATGAGGCGATGTCGCAATTATCGCCTATGGAGACTTCGCTGCCCTGGGCATTTACCTCAGAGAACAGCCCAATATAAACATCTTTGCCGATCCGGGGATTGCCGTTTATGAATACAAGCGGGTGCAATTCGTTCTCCCTCAGATCGAGTACTTCGATCATAAGCGAAAGAACTTCTTTTTTCAATTCGGGATCGTGTCTCACGGCTTGAAGGGCCTGGAGGATCTCTTCTCGCGTCATGCTTGCCATGCACAACTCCTTGCTTATGTTTCTCTCAACCTCTTGTCAATGAAATCAACAACCATCCTGGCGCCATTTCCTGCCACGACTTCTCTTCCTATTCTGGAAATCCTGTTCCTTTTCCCGGCGTCATCAAGCAGGCCTACGCATTTTTGAATCTTTTCGTCGAGCGACCTGTCGTCCCACGATCCGGCGTACTTAATGAACCCAACCTTTGTCCAGCTTCTGGCGTTGTTGAGCTGATTTTGGGCGGCAGCGATAGCAACCGTCGGCAGGCCAACCCGCGCCAGTTCCTGGATAGTCTGCCCACACGCCGAGATCGCCAGGTCCGACATAAGCATTAAATCCCTCATGCCACCGGCATCGGGCTGGCATATTAAATTCGTCTTCCGATCAGCCAGCAACTCGATCTCTCGCGTGTGACGGAACCCATCCCCGATCACAACATTCTTTGTAAGCCGGGGATATTTCTTTGTGGCCAGCTCCAGTATCCGGGATGTCAAGTTCCTCGAATCGCTTCCTCCGAACGTGATCAGCATGGATTCTATGCGATCCGCGATTTCGATAGGGGAGACAATCCAGAAATCTCGGCGCAACGGCATATATTTCGGTCCCAACAGGTACTCTACATCACTGTTCCGAGGATAATCGAGTTCACCAGCGTATAGTGCGCCATTTACAACGATGCCGGTCGGATAGTTGAGCCGATTATTGTCATCGTAGTAGATTGCCAGCCTGGCATTATTTGCTATCTTCGCGTACAACTGTCTATTGGCCAGGTAAGAATCGACAAACACAATGTCAGACGCGTCAATCTTTTTTATCAAGCTTTCCTCATTAGCAGTCCAGTTCAGAAGAAGATGCGACATGCCGGCAAGCAGTCTTTTAATAGACTCATCCCCGTCTACCACGAAGGTCGGTCGGTAACCTGCTTCCTCAAAAGCTTGGTAGAACGATGTGCAGCGGGTAACGTGACCATAGCCGATATCGCTGCTTCCTTCTGTGACTATTAGCACTTGCAAGATCGTCTAACCTGCTGCTTCAAACATCTTCAACCTGGGAACCGGAAGTTCAGAGTCCTGACATCGCACCGGTACAGCGTGCTCCAGGACGACGGATTATTGTACATAGGTATCAAGATAACACGAAAGCCAACTCTTCTCAAACCTCTTTTGATCACACATGGTCAGCAGAGATACGTTCTGGTCTGGCATTATCGTTTTCGTTACTAACTCGAATTCATTTTTGTTGACATCCCCCTTGAGTGTCGTAGTTATTTTTCAATAGAGATGAGAAAGTCGACCGGTATGGCTACCTCGCGATTTGACAGTTCCTGGGAAACAAATATCTATTCCAAGGGGTTGCAGATAAACCGCTATCCATACGGAGAACTGGTTTCGGTATTCTTTCGAGGGCTTAAACACTTACGGACACGCGTTGCTTCCAGGAACCAGACAAGAATACTGGAAATCGGTTGTGGCGCCGGCAACAATCTGCAGTTTTTCTGTCAGGAGGGCTTCGCTGTCTACGGCATCGATGGCAGCCGGTCTGCATGTGAAATAGCGAACAAGCAGCTTTCGTCTCTTGGTTACAGTACTGTGGTCAAGCAAGCGGAATTTGATGATCTGCCTTTCGGTGACCAGCACTTTGACATAATCGTTGACCGTGAAGCTACCTACTGCGGCAGGATCGAGGATATTCGGCAAACCTGGCGAGAGGCAGATCGAGTTCTCAAACTTGGCGGTCTGGTCATCTCGTTCTTCTTTGCGGATGATCATCCGGACTGTGTGGAAGCAGGACAAAATCCTGAATTCGCCAGGGAACTGGAACCTAACACCTTCACCGATTTCCAAAGTGGTGGCTTCGCGGGATCAGGCATCGCCCACTTTGCATCTTATGAAGAACTCCTCGACATATTCGGATTTCTGGACATAAAACTCATCACCAAGCACAGCAGCCGCGCAGTCATTGATAGTCAGGACGGCGGGCGGGGCTATTCGGAATGGATTTTGGTCGGGGTCAAGAAATGAACGACTCAAGCAGGGTTTTCGTAGTTGCCGAAGTCGGCATCAATCACAACGGCGAAATCGGATTGGCCAAGGAAATGATCTCAGCAACTCACCAATGCGGAGTCGACTGCGTCAAGTTCCAGACCTTCAAGGCAACTGAGTTTGTATCCGATCCTAACCAGACATACACGTACAAATCGCAGGGGAATACGGTTACGGAATCGATGCTCGAGATGTTCGAGCGTTATGAATTCAATGATGCTCAATGGAGAGAGATAGTCAAACACTGTCAAAAGATCGGGATATCATTCTCCTCTACCGCCCAGAACCTGTCTGATTTGGAGTTTCTGCTGTCGATAACCGACTTGCCCTTCATAAAGGTCGGTTCGGACGATCTTACCAATCTGGAACTGATGAAGCAGTACGCATCAAAGGGCAAACCTATGATCATATCAGCCGGGATGGCGTATGCTTACGAGATTGAAGATGCGGTAAGGATAATCCGCTCCTGCGGCAACGAGGATATTACCGTACTTCACTGTGTGTCTTCGTATCCAGCCACTGCCGACGAGGTGAATCTGTCCAAGATTCCGATTATCCGGGACGCATTCAATGTCCGGGTTGGCTTTTCAGATCACACCATCGGCTCGGCCGCCGCTGTCGGCGCCGTTTGCTATGGTGCAACGGTAATCGAAAAGCACTTCACTATCAGCAAGGACCTCCCCGGTCCAGACCACTGGTTTTCTATCGACGTGCCGGAACTACAGAAATACGTACAGGATATCAGATTCATCGAGAAAGCCATCGGCAGCCCCCTGCTATGCCCGACAGGAAAAGAGCAGGAGATGAGGAAGTTGGCGCGCAGGAAAGTGGTAGCTCGTCAAAAACTTACTGCCGGCGAGAAAGTCACGATTGACAAGGTTGCCTTCAAACGAAGTGGTGAGCAATCCGGCATCGATCCCAAGAATGTGCAGTTTATTATCGGCCGGCGCCTGAAACGTCCCGTCGATGAGAACGAGCCGATTTTGCTCAACCATCTAGAGTAACCTACCTGCCAAATTGCTGCGCAGCCTGAGTCCAACGCCGAAGGTGGGGGCGACGTAAACACCGCAGCCGACACGCAGTTCCTACTTATACAAATCGCTGCGTCGAATCTCATGCCGGCTCAGGTTCCCCTCCATGATGATTTCCAGGCTTCTATCACCACAGTTGAAAAGTAGATCAATAATCGCCAGATTGGGGATAAATTCACCGTGCAGTTGAGAGTACTGCGGATGATTGTATTCCTGAAATATCGGTTCGATTCCCGCTCTCCGGAAGGAATCCACGTCAGCATAATCCCTGCCCCGGCCGCCGAAGATATAGGCCTCCGCTTCAAGCTGTTTACACATGTCCAGAACAAGATCGCTTTTGCGGCCACGGAATTGAAAATTCGAGGCATCCAGGAACGTTACCTCGATACCTAACATGTCCAGGAACAATCTCAACATATGATCGTTCAGCTCTGATAATCTGTTCCATTCGGTGCAGTACACACGCTCAAGAATAGGAGCATATTGATCAAAGTAGGGAGCCGACTTGTAGTTCAAGTATATTGATCGCCAGTGTTTTCTCCGCCAGTTGACGTTGTTGTTGATCTCCAGCTCAGCTATTGTCTTCGTCATATACCCTTTGCTTAATACCGGTACCGTGAGCCACACAGCATCCGTTGAGGCCTTTATCTTGTTGCGGTTGTTCCAATCTTTCTTTAAGTATTGGACCTGGTTGAAGGAGACAAAAGTGTCCGCCAGGGTTATTTTATGGAATAATCCCAGCCAGGGCAGATACACCGGTTGATGAGCTGTCAGTATCATGCTAGGCGTTTTTCAAAACTGTGAGTATTCTCTCAAGCCCGTTATCATTCAGCAATCCCGGGTATATAGGCAGCGACAAGGTAGTTGTACTCACTTTTTCAGCCACCGGGAACTCGTTTGCATCCATCCCCAGGTAGTTATGCAGCAGTTCCCACTTTTCGATCGGAATAACAGTTCTTATGCCATTCTTTTCCAGACGATCTCTCAGTGACCTAAGCAGTTGATAGTCCCCTTTCAGTACGAAGCGGTACCAATTGGGAGTGAAATCCTCTCTAACAGGCTGTTGAAAACACCAACCTTTCCGATTGCATATATCCCGGTAGCATCGTGCAATCTCATTTCTTTTCGATAAAAGCGTCGGCAGTTTGCTGATTTGAACGATTCCCATTGCCGCCTGTAAATCGGTCAGGTGGAAGTTGAAACGGGGAACATAATCCTCTCGGCAGTCGAATTCTCGATAATCAACGGCTTT
>JAGLUH010000501.1 GCA_023134875.1 Candidatus Zixiibacteriota bacterium | reverse complement strand
TCAATCACCTGGTAATTGACGCTGCCGGCGCCACGCCAGTCACCGCCTACCTTAGCGCGCACGTAAACCCGGTACAGTCCCTGGTTGCCGGAAGCATCGGCGCCGCGATAATGAATCTCGTACCAGCCGGTGCGCGGGATGAACAGGTTGGCGGCGTTCTGGGTCAGCGAATCGACTAAGGAATTGTCAGGACCGAAACGCAAGGCGATAATACTGTCGGCATCGGTAATCGTCGGATAATAAGTGGTATCAAAGGTACAGAAGGTGACAAGCACCGAGTCGTCTAAGTCGTTGCCCACGTACGCGGGGGCAACCCACATACCGGCGATGGCAACCTGACAACCTAGGATCAGAAGTAAAGCTATTCGTTTCATACTATTCCCCTATCAATCCTCTACTGATTATCGGATAACGACGCCGTCCGGCGGTCGACGGTAAGTAGTAAATCTCTAAACGCGGTTGGTAAGCGCCGTTCTCATAGTTACTCTGGGTAGAGACAATCGTGCGGTAATTGCCGAGCGGGCTATCGTCATAGCGCCAGATCACCCAGCCGAACGCCGAGTCGGGATGATCGCAAAACCATTTGAAATCGTCAGTCAGATAAATACGGCAGGAGTCGAAGGAATCACGTCCCAACTGGAAGGAATCGCTGACGGTGGCGACAAAGTCGCTTCCCGCGCCGGAGCAGCCGGTGACGTTCCAGGGAATCGAATCGACGCTGCACTGGGTGCCCGAAAGGGAATCACAGAGGCAGTAGTAGGCGTTATAGACCATGCCGGCACTGTCGGTCGGACAGTAGATCGACCCGCTGTTACCATAGGCGGCATCCACCAGCAGGCGGTTGATATAGAACCAGGCATTGATGTTCCCCAGGCCGCTGCTGGCGTAGAGCACCAGGCACACCGAGTCGATCACGGAGCCGTGATTGTGCCACTGCGTCATTTCCGGCTTGATCATCGTTTTGCGGTCATACAATCCCCCGCCGGTGCTCTTGGTGCCGAATTCAAGACTGGTAGTAATACCGTGATTCTGGTTGGGATTTTCCTCAGTGATAAAGTCATCATAGACAGCGGTGTCGCCCTTCATGATCATCACCTCGGCGTTGAGACCACCCGCACCGAAAAGCAGCACCGGCAATAGCAACAGACCTACTTTTTGCGCTTTGCTTTTGGTTTTGATGACAACTCCTCCTTCCGCAACTGGTTGATCAACTCCCAGATTTTTTCCTTGTCCCGCTCCGGCAGCTTCAGTTTCATCTTCAACTCAAGCGCCTTGAGCAGATCACCCACCTTGGGATTGATTTCCTTCTCCCGCAGTTCTTGCAGAATCTTCTCCTGCAGTTCTTCGAGAACTTCCAGGTCTGATTTCTTCGCCGTCTTCTCGCTTTTGGATTTTGCCATCTTATTCTTCACCCAGCGATGCCTCCAGCATTTCTTCGTCGCTCACTTTCCAGCGGCGGCGGCAGCCGGGACAGGAATAAATAATACCGCAGTAGTCGGTGAAAAACAGCAGACCGCAATAAGGACAAACCAGTCCCACCGGTTGCCAGCTCAACATGACTGTCTCACCCCATTTCCATGATTATCAGGTCGCAAACGCCGTTGCGATCCGAGTAGTCGGTTTTGGCCAGCGCAAAGGAACCGGCGGTCTCGGCGCCAGATACGATCACATTGATGTCGTTCTTAGCCAGCACCAGCACCTTCGGATTGGTCAGCATCTCCGGAAGTTGATTGCCGCGGGCATCAACCAGGTTGGCGTACTTGATCTGCTGCGTCGCCCCACCGAGAGCAAAGGAACCGAAAACAATGCGCTTGGCGGCGCCTTCCGTTTCGGTCAGCACCATCGCCGCATCGAAGTCGGGGATAGTGCCCCAGACATTGATGCCGGAAACGAGCCACATTCGGCGGCCCAGCAGGTAGCTTAAAGTCGGATTCATTCCTTGCCTCCCCCCTTGATTGCCGTCGGCGTCGCCAGCGATGACTTAGCGGCTACATGAGCGGCCGCCGCCTTTAAGCCGTCAAACTCGTAGCGATCCGCCAGCTTCAACCAGCTTTCCGCAGTGCGACCTGATGTGACGCCGCTGCCACGATCAAGCGAACTAATCGCCTTCATGCGGCAGAGAATCGCCACCGCCAGGTAGGTCTCGGCGATCACCAGGGTCTGATCGGTCGAGTTATGGTAGCTGGAATCGATCACCGCCAGCAGCCGATCATCCGCCTCGCTGATGGCCTGGGCGATCTGGCTGTCGACAAAAAATCCCGACTGCGTCTCGTAGTCGACATAGATCACTTGGCCATCTTCGATCGTCCCTCCGGAAAGGCGCCTGATGGTGCCTTTCGCCAGGTTGACTGAGTAATCCTCCCCCTCAGTGTGGATATGATAACAGTAATACCAGACCGCCACGGTATCACCGGAAGCGATGGCGCCGGAGCTGATACGAGTGATAGTGCCCGCCTGGTAGTCGACGCTGTAGTCGACATTCTCGGTATAGATTTCCCCCAGCGAAGAGTCACGGGCTACCACGACGCTGTCCGGAATCAGTTCCGGGCCGGAAAGATTCACCGGTTCATCGGCCAGGGTGAGCAGATCGAGCCGGGGCGAACCGATCTCCTTGCCTTTGACCTGTACTGATCCCGATTTCAGGTTGACGTGCGCCAGCGCTACCGCTGACGTCCCCACCAGTTGCAGGGGAACATCACGATAGCTGTCGCGGCCCACTCCTGTTGCCGACAGGTGCTGCCGCACGTTTTCAACATTGGTAAATGGCACAGTGATCCCCCCTTATTGGTTGAGATAGTTGATGTTGGTAAGTGGTGTCAACTGGCTGCCGACCGGTGCGGTGTTGTAGCCGGTGGTGACTTCCACCTTAATCCAGTACCTGGTTTTGCCATCAACCTGGTTTTTCTGCCAGGCGGCGGGCGCTGAAGCGGTATCTTCCCAGAGTCGCACCAGCTTGTTGGCCTGGTCGAAATGGTAGGCGCCGGAATCAGGCGTAAAGGAGACCCACTGGCTGCCGTCATAGTAGGACCAGTCGACGACGCCGCCGGCGTCTCCGGCGGTGGACAGGATAACCCTGACCGCAGCGAACTTTTCCGCCGAGCCAAGATAAAGCACATCTCCCGCCGCTTGAATCATCTTGTTCGAGCTGGGATGAAAAACATCAGCGGCGGTGGAGTTACCGGCAGCCTCGGTCAGGTTTTGGAACGCCGGCGAACCGTCGGCATCATAGAGGAGCACATACTCAAAGCATGCCAACTGCTGATGTGCGACTACCTCGGCGTTAAAGCCGCTGCCGCTCTTGTAGCGGTACCTGACTTCCGTCTGACCGGTACCGACATTGACGCCGTAAAAGACATAAGGAATGGCGCCGTTAAACAGCAGCAACGGCGGCGTGTCAAACGATGACGCAATTTCAAAGGAGTTGCTCCAGTTCTCGGTATCATATTCCATAAACCACAGCTTGCCATCGCCTTTGAAGGCCACGCCTACCATCGCACCCACCTCACTGATGGCCACTGACAGGGAATCATCCAGTCCGCTGCCGCTATAAAGGGTTTCGGCGCTGCCCCAGAGCGCGGCGCCATCCACCTTGCGGCGATAGGCCAGGGTGGTGCTACCGTCGGTGTAAACGCAATAGATGTAGACACCCAAATAGACCACCTGGCAATAGCAGCCTGAGGAGCCGGAGGTTAATGCCTCGCCCGCATCAGCGGGGCCGGCGCCCCAGGTGCCGCCGTCATTGGTTGAGGTCTTGCAGCGGATGTAATGCTTACTCTGGACGGAATCGTAACAGGTCCAGCAAAGAGTCAGCTTGCCGGAGAAATCGCGGATCAACGAGGGGAAGTAGTTGTCCTTGTCATTGTAGA
>JAGLUH010000500.1 GCA_023134875.1 Candidatus Zixiibacteriota bacterium | reverse complement strand
CGACCTCTTGGAGGCTGTCTCAAAAGTCAGTCCGTAGCCCACCTCAGCGAAGCGCCGGGTGGGTTTATCGATTACGCCTTTTCCCCGATATCGATTTGTCCTGGTTCGCTCAGGTTACTTATCCAGCCTGCTGACTGATAGCTCATTGTCTGAAACCAGTCAGCGGGGATACTTACTGCCCATTAGCTGAAAGTCGGGGGCTATTAGAGACTGGCGATCCGCCCATAGTCTGACATGAGTCAGGGATTCCCCCTTTGAGGTTCATGTTTCAGAATCCAGGGAAGCAGTACTGAAGATTAGCATCTCAGGCATCATCGCTTTAAGCCCAGCTGCTGGGTTGGCTACCGGTTTACCAGCACGGATTAAAGCTTTGTTATTCCCTTTCCAACCGCGCCATTCGATATAGGTGAGCAGCCACGCCAATCCCATTGATAGAGGCGGAAAGAGAAAATGAGACCCTATTGTCAAGGCGAATTGCAGACGAGACAGAAAGAGAACATCAAAGTTCACAACTGGATATCCTACTCTGTGTTCCTCTGGCCGGTCTTGTGCCCGGCGTCTTCGGCGCAATGGTTGCAGCCCGAATTGACAGTCGGCGTGTGCGAACAGCAGTCCTCAGAAGGGACTTCAGCGTTGTCATCTCTTTTTGGTTTGTTCTCGATATCGCTCTTATGGTGGGCTTTTGACCTGTATGAGAAGATCAGAACGGCTAACAACAAGATCGCGCTGGCGTGATACAGCCAGCCACCTCCAGATGGCAGGTGCGTATGAGCAGCCAACTGAGGTAGTGACATTTCCGCTATCGGCATCAGCCAATCCAAAAGCAACCCGCTGCCCAATGCGCTTACAGCGATAGTGAGAAGATAGAGTATTGCGGTTCGCCGCCCTAGTACCTTCCAAATTGTAGTGAAAGTGGCCGCATTGGTTGCCGGCCCGGCTATCAGAAACGCCAAGGCTGCACCCGGAGAGACGCCCATATACATAAAGCCGGCGGCGATTGGTACTGATGCCGTCGCGCACACATAAACCGGCACGCCCGCCATCATCATCAGCAGAATTGAGAGCAAGCCACCGCCGATGTATGTTGCCAGATGATCCTGCGGCACGATCACCGCCATCAGACCGGCAATGAGAATCCCCACCAGCAGCGCCAGGCCGATGTCGCGCGGTAGTGTTACAAGACCATAGCGCAAAATACGCGTCAAAACGTTCCGTCGATCTTCTCCCGTGCAACAGGTCTCAGTGCAGGTGGCCGCACTTGGCTCATCCGCCATATCTACTCGGTTGGGTCTGCCGAAAAATTGCACCATCCCACCGCCAATCAGACCGGTGAACAGGGCGGCTATCGGTCGGAAAATCGCAAAGATCGGCCCCAGCAGAGCGTAGGTTACCGCGATGCTATCGACACCGGTTTGGGGCGTGGAGAGCAGAAACGCCGTTGTCGCTGCACGGCTGGCACCATGTCGACGGATGGAGACCGATACCGGAATCACGCCGCATGAGCAGAGCGGCAACGGCACACCAAACAGAGACGCTTTAAGTACAGATGCAAAGCCACGCCCGCCCAGGTGACGTTCTACCCACTCGGATGAAACATACACAGACAGCACACCGGCCACCAGGAAGCCAAATAACAAATACGGCGCCATCTGACCGAGAACCAGCCAACTCTCTGTAACGATTTCCATAAGCGTATCGTACATTTTCAACTTCCAGACCAACGGTTGTAGATAATGCCCTCCACCACTATTTCCAGCCTACCAGTTTTCCGCCAGCAACTCGAAATGCGCCTGCGGGTGTGTGCAAGCCGGGCATACGTCCGGCGCTTCTTCACCTTCGTGGAGGTAGCTGCAGTTTCGGCATCTCCACACGACCTTCTTTTCTTTCTTGAAGACTGTACCTGTGTCGACGTTCTTTAGCAATCCAAGGTAGCGCTTCTCGTGCTGTTTTTCCGCCACAGCGATCGCTTCGAAGACCTTGGCGATAGCGTCAAAGCCTTCTTCACGGGCAACCTTCGCGAACTCAGGGTACATGCTTTCCCACTCGTAATGCTCACCGCCTGCGGCAGCCTTGAGGTTCCCGGCGGTATTACCGATCACACCGGCGGGGAAAGCGGCCTGTATCTCGACCTCGCCGCCCTTGAGAAACTTAAACAGCCTCTTGGCATGCTCCTTTTCCTGATTTGCGGTTTCTTCAAAGATGTGCGCGATCTGGACGAAACCCTCCTTCTTAGCCTTGCTGGCGAAATAGGTATAGCGATTCCGCGCCTGAGATTCACCGGCAAACGCCGTCAGTAAGTTCTTCTCAGTCCTGGTTCCTCTGATATCAGCCATTCATAGTACTCCTTTTATCTGCTTTCCGTTCTCGACTTGTCACCGTGACTGCCTTTTTCTCCTGCCCAATGAGGACATGGCTCACTCTGTTGCCACCGCCGGCGTAAATACCCGCCGTCCCAGTTCACGGTCAATCTGGAACAACCCACCCTTGGAGTCGCCCAGCAGCTTAAGCTGTTGAACGACTGCCTTGACAGACGCTTCCTCCTCGACCTGCTCATTCACGAACCACTGCAGGAAAATATGGGCAGCGTGATCTTTCTCCGACAGGGCCATATCAACAAGGTTGTTGATCAGGCCGGTCACTTTCTGTTCGTGCTGGTACGCCGCCCCAAACGCATCGAGCACAGAGTTCCATTCGACAGGAGGCGCCTGAAAACTCTGGAGGACAGCCCGACCGTCCCGCTCGATCACGTAGTCAAAGATCTTCTCCGCGTGAGAGACTTCCTCCTGATATTGTATGCGCATCCAGTGAGCAAAGCCGGGCAGGTCAATGGATTCCAGGTAAGATGACATCGCCAGGTAAAGATGAGCCGAATGGAATTCCGCATTCACCTGGTCATTCAGCGCGTTCTGCATTTTTTCGCTAATCATCACGCTTTCCTTCACTCATAAGTTGACTGGTTAGTTCTCTGTCAACACATAATCATCGTACTCGATCTCGAACCTGAGTTTGTGCTTTGCCTCTTCCTGAGCCAGGCTAAGAAATATAGTCCTCAGATTCGCATCGTCGGTAGCATGTGCCAGATCATTATACAACCTATAAGCGTTCTTCTCAGCTTTCATGGCCAGAATGAGAGCATCCTGATATGTCGGGTCAGAAGATAGCTCGACATCCACCAAGTTCTCGCCAATTTTCAAGTTAAGGATCTGTTTTTCAGCAGCCAGCATCTGCTTGTCGTCCCTAATTGCAATCAGCTTGCTCTCGTGTCCTTTCTCCTCGTCAGCGAATCCGAGGAAAACCTCCTTCATGGACTCCCGATCCATCTTGTTGGCCAGATTAGTATAGAAGTCAGCAGCTTCTTGCTCCTTGACAATGGCGAAATTAAGAATCTCATCAACCGAATCGAATTTCATTTCTGTCTCCTTGTAAAACTATGATTTCCACAGTCCATGCACATTGCAGTACTCCCTGGCGACAACACTGTCGGTCTCAATCTGGAATACAGCTTCGGGGGTGTCCCCTGGCTTGAGAAACTGGCGATAGGCCTTGCCATCA
>JAGLUH010000050.1 GCA_023134875.1 Candidatus Zixiibacteriota bacterium | reverse complement strand
GAAAGGGGAATTGAACCCCCGACATCCAGCTTGGGAAGCTGACGTTCTACCGCTGAACTACACCCGCATCAACTAACTCGAAAGGTATATTATGATCATTCCCGACAGGCGGCAAGAGAAATCTGATGTTGCCTGAAGATGCAGTAAACCGGATCGCTTTGTTGCCCTTATCCCCGCAGTTCTCTGATGAAGTGACCGATGTCTGCGGCGCTGAAGAGAGCAGTGCCCGCCACTAAGATATCAACGCCTGCCTGCCGCGCCAACGCAGCGGTTTTCAGATTGATACCGCCGTCAATTGAAATCTTGAAGTCAAGACCCATTTCGTCCCTGAACGAAACTGCTTTTCTGACCTGCTCCAGGACATTCTCGATAAACTTCTGCCCACCAAAGCCGGCATAGACTGACATCACCAGGAAGAGATCAAGGTGGACAAACAGATCGCGGTAATCCATGATATCAGCATCAGGATTAAGCGATAAACCCGCCTTGGCGCCGGCAGATTTTATTTGCTTGAGCAGCGTCGGATCGGCGCCGATCACTTCGCCATGGACGGTCAGGTAATCCGCGCCGGCGTCGAGATAACGATCAATATACTTTTCCGGATTGGCAATCATCAAGTGGACATCAAGAGGCAGATCGGTGATGGCGTTGATCTGCTTGACGATAAAAGGTCCGAAGGAGAGATTGGGGACGAAATGCCCGTCCATGATATCGAGATGCAAAAGATCACATCCAGCCTTCTCCAGCTCTATTATCTGTTCGGCGAGGTGCATGAAATCGGCTGCCAGCAGGGAAGGTGCTACTTTAGTCATTATTACTCCGTCATCGAAACGGTCAGCCGGATCGAATCTCCCCTCTGTATCTGAGTATTGCGGGTGGGTTGTTGTTCCACGACGGTGTTGGGCAGAAGCAAAGTGTCCCGGGCGAAGGCAAGTTCGGCAATGTAAAGCCCCAGGCTATCAAGGAGTCCGCGGGCGCGGGGAAGAGGCTTACCCACCAGAGCGGGCATGAAGACATGATTGCGACGGCTGCCCTGGTTAATTGCCAGCGACACGGTACTGGCAAGCGGCAGAAGTGTGCCCGCTGAAGGGATTGTCTCGACGGCGACATTTTCGGGCAGAGAATCGACATCAGTCCAATACATATCACCGACAACAAAACCGATCTTCTGTAACGCCAGGTTGGCCTGCCTGATGGGCAGACCGAAAACGACAGGCACCGTTACTATTCTGACACCGGCGGAGATTATCGCCTTGATATTGCGACCCTCCTTGACCATCGTCCCCGCCTGCGGCAACTGCGTCAGAATTACACCCTCCGGCTTGTTGGGAGAATACTCGCGGCCGGCGATTTGTAGCACTAAACCCTGCCTGAGGAAAAGCTCTTCGGCATCGGCCTGGGGTTTACCAACGATATAAGGCAGGGGAAACTCATTGCCGTGGCGAGTGAGCAAAGGCATCACCACCTGATCCGTCAGGATAAAGAGGAGCCAGAGGACAACGATGGGAATAACCAGGTAAATCAGGCTGACCCTAACGATATTCACCTGATCTACTCCTCAGCAGGTTGTTTTCGTACCAAACAGGCGGCAAAGACATTATCAAGATACTTCAACCCGGGAAAGGTGCGCACCATCAGATCCTCGCCGACGACGTTGACATGCGGGAACTCCTCGGGGAGGATCACTTCAAACTTGGGATGTTCCGACAGAAAGCGCTCGATTACGTTTTCATTTTCCGCTTTCAGAACCGAACAGGTGGAATATACCATCCGACCAGTCGGCGCGAGCAGATTTGCTGCATTCTCCAGAAGTTGTACCTGTTGCTGCGCCAGCCGGCCCACATCCTCAGGAGTGGTGATCCATCTCGATTCGGGGAATTTGCGAAAGACACCGCTGCCGGAACAGGGCGCATCGACGAGGATTCTATCATAGATACCCGACTGAAACTTCCTTCCATCGGCTTGTATCACTAGCACCGACTTGAGATCAAGGCGTTCGAGGTTCTCCCGTAGCAAGTTGAGACGTTCCGCAGAAACATCGACAGCAGTCACCTTTGCCCTATCTCCCACCCTTTCGACAATATCGCTGGTCTTGCCGCCGGGTGCCGCACACAAATCGAGGATACTCTGCTCCGGCTGGGGATCGAGAAGATCCACGATCAGGCCGGCGGCCTCGTTTTGCAGCACATAACTGCCATCAGCAAAACCGGGCAATTGGGTAGGATTGACATCGGACAATATGTTGACGAAGTTTTTGAGGAACCTGCCCTGCTTGAACCTGATATTGTGGCGCTGGAGACTACCAAGGTAGTCCTTGAGCGCTTCCGGTTCACGCATCGCCCGCAATACCAACGGTTGGGGATCGTTGCCGGTCTTGAGCAGTTTCTCCACCACACTGTCAAGCCAGTAAGTCAGCAATTCCCTGACAAACCAGATCGGATGCGAATGGTACTGGCTCAGGAAGTTAAGAGAATCGGAGCGAAGTTCCTCAAAAGTGAGCGAGTCCATCTCCTTGGAGATATTCTTCAGGACGGCGTTTACCAATGACTCTGCCCCCGGTGTATGTTTCTTAGCCAGGTTGACCGTCTCGTTGACGGCAGCATAATGAGGCATATTGCATTCGGGCAAAAGCTGAAAACAGCCCAACCGCAACACCGCCAGCAGGGAATCAGAATGGGTTGTCAATTTCTTGCGCAGAAAACGGGAGAGAATCAGGTCAAGTCGCTTCTGCAGCTTGATCGTTCCGGAGACCAGGTAAATCGCCAGGTTGAGATCATGCCGCCCTTTGAAATCCTTCTCCTTCAGTTGCGCGAATTCCTCGGCAAAGGCATCAGGCTCCCGTCTGGTAACCATCAGAATCCGATACGCTTCTTCACGCGGTGAAAGCGCGGTTTCCGCCATCAGTTCACCTCAAACGGGGTCATACGCTTACCGCTTTCCCACACCAGCAGGTCGGTACGGCAGATATTCAGCGGCAGAATCTCCTCCTGCCGGTAGCCAAAGCAATTAATCATCAGATCATCAGGTCGGACAAAGCCGAGGTTGCCCAAGCCAAGCTCGAGATAAAGGATGTCGTCCGGTTCGCCTTCGCGCAATTCAATGTTGAGTATCGCCTTTCTCACTTCAACCTGTTTGACCTTTTCACCACGCCGGCGGGTAATAAGAATCTCAGCGCGCGCCAGGGTATCCTCAATTATTGCCGGAGTAATTCGCTTACGCTCCGGCAGCTGCACTTCGTAACAGGCAAGATTTATCAGGCCGGAAAGAGAAGTGGCTTTACCCATTATCGGCATGGCGTTGGTGACCCGAAAGCCGGAAGGCAGCTTGCGGTTTAACCGCTCGATCATGTTGTCATAAAAGGGTTTCTGAAGTTGAATGTCAAGGTATTCCGCCTTAGAGGTATAGCCCAAACTCAAAGGTGGACCGAGAGAAATCCGGGGTCGGGGGTGATATCCCTGGGAATAGGCTACCGGTATCTCCGCCCGCCGGAGGGCACGTTCAAACATTCGTGCCGTCGCCAAATGGGCCAGAAATCGTACCCGCTCATCTTTCGACCAGCAAATCCGTAAACGGCTACGCGGTACCGCCACGTCAATGCCGGTTACTTTGCGCTTCGGTTTGCGCCCGAATTTCCCTCGGGAGGCAGGTAAGACGTCAAGAACCTGTTCGGCAACCTCACAGGGAGCGATGATAATATCGGCAAACTTGAAATCGCCGTCCTTGTCTGATTCCAGTTCGTCTACGTGATGGCTGCGTTCACGCTCACGCCGGAGCCAGTCTGTGGAAATGCCTTTGTCAATATGATCCCAGGGCAGTGCTTCATTAATGCTGCGCTCGCGAGTATAATCTTCCATGCGGATACCGCACTCGGCAAACGCCTGTTGCCAGATACCGAAATTGAAATGCTCACTCCAGCCGTCGAACCGAGCGCCCAACTCGTACGCTTTCTCGATAACGGCGCTAAGCCGTCGGTCGCCCCGACTGCAAACTCCTTCCAGGTAGTTGACTTCGCCGCTGCGTATTTTCAACTGCACATGCCGGCTGCGGCAAGAGCGTTTGAGGAAGGCGTTTTTTCGGGCGATTTTCTCGATACTATCCTGCCGCTCCCACTGCCAGGGAGTCAGCGCCTTGGGCGAAAAGGGCGAAATGGTTACATTGATATTTGCCCTGCCCCTATGCCGCCGACAAATCTGCTCACAGTTCCTGATCACCTCAACAATCCCTTTGAGGTCATCATCCGTCTCAGACGGCAGTCCGATCATGAAGTACAGCTTGATCAGGCGCCAACCGGCGGCAAAGGCCGATTGCACTACGTGGTAGAATTCCTCGATGGAGATATTCTTGTTGATTACCTGTCGCATCCGTTCACTGCCGCCTTCGAGGGCGAACGTCAGAGCGGGGCGGTCGTGGGGAGAGATACGCCGCGCCAACTCCAGCGACTTCATCGTCGGTCGCAGGGAGGGCAGACTGATCTTGATATGACGGTCGCCGAGCCGATCCAGCAGCAGGGTAATCAGCTGATCCATTTCCTGGTAGTCGGAAGCCGAGAGGCTCAGCAGGGTCAACTCGTCATAGCCGGTATTCTTCAGATTGGTCACCGCCAGATCGACTATCTCGGTGGCTTTGCGATCACGCTTGGGTCGATAAATGATTCCCGCCTGACAGAAACGGCAGGCATGGCCGCAACCGCGCATGATCTCCACGGTGAGACGGTCGTGGGTCACTTCCTCGAACGGGACGATCGGCTGCGTCGGATAGTAATCAGGTGCGATCTCTCCGGTCATTCCCGCCTTGATTCGGTCAGGCACTCCTTCCTGTAGTTTTTCCAGACCACGGAAGCGTTGATCCTCAGAGTAAAGCGGACGATAATACGATGGCACATAGACCCCCTCAATTCGGGAGAGCGCTTTCAGCCTCTCAGCGCGGTTGCGTTCACCCTTGCGACCGGCAACTGTCAGCAGTTCGCCTATTGTCTCCTCCACCTCACCGACATAAAAGAAATCGAGGAAATCGGCGATTGGCTCCGGATTGAAGCAGGCAGGACCGCCGGCACAAATCAGGGGATGCTCTTCTCCCCGTTCCTCGCTGCGAAAGGGAATCCCCGCAAGGTCGAGCATCGCCAGCATGTTGGTGAAATTAAGCTCATAGGATAGAGAGAAACCCACCAGATCGAATTCAGCAATCGGTGTGAATGACTCCAAAGAGAAAAGGGGGATTCCTTGCTTGCGCATTAGGGCGGCGGCATCAAGGTCGGGCGTGAAAACCCGTTCACAAACGGCGAAATCAAGATCATTGACCAGGTTGTAGATGATCTGAATCGCCAGGTTGCTCATCCCCAACTCATACTTGTCGGGGAAGGCCAGCGCCATTCGCACCAGGTTGCTTCCCTCTTTATGGACAGCGCCCAGTTCGTTGCCGATGTAACGAGCTGGTCTGGTGACAAAGGGGAAAAATTCTGATTCAAGCAGTTTTCGATTCATGCGTTAATCAACTGCGGCTGAGGACGGGGGATCGAACCCCGGCCGAACGTGCATTACTCTTCCATACGGGTCTGTATATCTCAGGCCAGGATATCCTTTTCGTTGCACTTGCAGATGCCGACCAGCTTCTCTTTGAACTTCCAGGAGCTCTTGGCGGCGGCATATGTCGGATCAACCACTTTGACATACTCTACTGGCTGATTGCAAACCGGACAGATAGTAGCCTGCGCCTTTTTACCGACCTTATCTGCAAAGGATTGTCTTTTTGCCATTTATCAGCGTTCCTCCAAAATCAAGTATAACTTTACTAATTAATCGATAATTAGCCTTTTGTCAACAAAATAAATCGCTGGAGATGCCTAAGCGCTCTTTATTCCTTCTCCAGGTTTTGCAGACGTTCCTTCAGATCAGCGATTTCACGCGCCATTGCCTGCAACTGCTTGACCCGTTCCGGCAGCTTGTGAATGTGCGCCTCAATGCGCTTATACTCCATCAATTCTCGCGCCGGAGAGCCGCAGTAAATTTCATCGGCCGGAATCGACTTGGGTACACCCGCCTGGGCGGCAATAACGGCGCGATCACCAATCTCGATATGGCCGACCAGCCCCACCTGACCAGCCAGGGTTACATAGTCGCCCAGCTTGGTGGAGCCTGAGATGCCCACCTGGGCGACAATTATGCAACCGCGACCGATTCTGACATTATGAGCGATCTGCACCAGGTTGTCGATCTTGGTACCCGCTCCGATTACGGTCTCGCCCAGGGCGCCCCTGTCTATCGTGCAGTTAGCGCCAATCTCAACATCATCCTCGATACGCACACCACCGACCTGGTATATCTTGTGATGAACTCCCTCGTGTTGAGCGTAACCGAAACCGTCAGCGCCGACAACCGTACCGGCATGCAGCGTGACGCGATCGCCGATCCCAGCGCCTCGGTAGATGGTCACATTGGAATAGATGAGACAGTCCTTGCCGATGGTGCAGTCGTCGCCGACAACGGCGCCCGCCATTATCCTGCTGCCGTCGCCCAGGCTGGTGTGTGTCCCTATGACTACGTTGGCGCCGATGTGCACATCCGCGCCCAGGCGAGCGCTGGGGTCAATGACAGCAGTCGGAGCTATCCCCGGGGAAAGGTTACTGCCCGGCGCTGGAAAGAAAAGGGTCAGCACTTGGCTGAAAGCATAGAGCGGGTTGGGATGCACCAGCAGACTTGCCGATGAAGAGTCACTCTCTGCCTCGACAATCACGGCACCGGCATTAGTGGTCTCGAGATGGCGATGATACTTCGGGTTCGCCAGGAAGGTTATCTCATCTTTACCGGCGGCTTCGATTGTATTCAGCCCGACAATATCAGTTTCGCCGTCCCCGCACAGCCTGGCGCCGAGATGATCGGCGATCGTTTTCAGTTTCATCGCTATTCGAGCTTGTCCAGTTCTTCCAGCACCCGATCGGTGATATCAAGTTCCGGCTTGCCCCAGGCAAGGCTGACCGCATTCAGAATCATGGCGTAGCCCTCTTCCAGAGCGATGGTTTCCAGCACCTGTTGTACTTTCTGATTGATCGGTTCACTCAGTTCCGCATTTCGCTTTTCCGCGCGGCCACCCGGCCCCTGAATTTCATTGGCGAGACGTTCCCAAGCAACCTTTTTCTCCTCGATCTCCGCTTCTTTCTCTGCCTTCTTGGTATCGGAAAGAATCAATGCCTGCTTGGCCAGTTGTGCTTCCAGTTCCAGAATCTCGTTGTAAGCCTCTTCGATTTCCACTTTCCATTCCTGTGCCTCACGATCCAACTGTACCTGTGCATCCTGGAATTCCTTGTACTCCAACAGAATGCGGTACGAGTCGATAAACACGATCTTGCCCTGTGCCAGAAGACTAACCGGCATGACCAGCACTAAGATCAACAGACCCAGTGCCACTTTCACTAACATGTGGTTCACGTTCCTATCCTCCGGGATTTATATAGATTTAGAATGTACTTCCTATCTGGAAATGAGGTTTCCACCCCGCTCCATCCGGGTTGTTGAGCCCGTAGGCGAAATCAAAACCGATAACACCCAGGCCGGGGACGACAATCCGAAAACCCACTCCATACGATTTCTTGAAACCGTCATAGCGATCGAAATCGAATGGTCTCATTGCCTGACCGGAGAGCCAGGCATTTCCGGCATCAGCGAAGAGGAGCCCGTAAATTTGCTGCTCCACCAGAGCAACCTGCAATTCCAGGTTGTAGATCAACATCGAGCGCCCGCGCAGATAGGAACCCAATTCGCTGCGCGGCCCGATGGAACGATCGTCATAACCACGCACCACGCCGTCGCCGTAGGTACCACCGGGGGCAAAGCGCTCAATGTAGGGTATCTTGCTCTCACCGTCGGGGCTGTCAAGAACACCGATCTTCATCTTGGCGGCCAGTACGAATCTCCACCAAAGGCGCATGTACTTGGCAGCGTCAAAGATATGCTTGTGGAAATGCCATTTGCCGCCCAGCACTCCACCTGAGTATTCGATATTATATGACAACATCGAACCGGAGGTGGCAAACTGGGAGAGATCGCGGGAATCGCGCGTTACCGTCCAGGACATAGCGGAAGTGGTATTGTACTCATTTTCATACTGCAGGAGCGAATGCGGATCATCCTCGATCGGGTGATTCTGCCGATATTGATCGTCAAAATCATAGAGGCGATCATTTTCCAGGCGGTAACGCCAGTAAATCCGGAAGTAATCATCAGGCCAGCGCAACCGACGTCCCAGGCGGAGGCCGAAACCGCGGCTGTTTTCCATGAATTCACCGTCAAAGAGAGAATGGCGACGATTGATATTGTAAAGATCAATCCCTACCGATGTTGGCGTATCCAAAAACCAGGGTTCGGTAAAGGAAACTGAGACCGAGTTTCTGCGCTTGCCAAACTGCCAGTCAAGTGTCAGGCTCTGACCGTTACCCATGAAATTGGGTATCCCCAGGCCAACGGTGCCCACCAGCTTGTCATAGTCGGAGTAGCCCGCCCCCGCCTGTACCTGGCCGGTGGTTTTCTCCTCCACCTTTAATACCAGGTCGACATCACCGTTCGGCAACTGCTTCAACTCCGGTTCGACATTGCCAAAGTAGTTCAGGTACATAGCATTTCGCAGACTGCGCATCAGCAGCGACCGCCGGAAAGTGTGTCCCGGTTGGGAATAGAGTTCACGGCGAATCACTTTCTCCTTGGTCTTGTGATTGCCGACAATATGAACCTTGTTGATCTTTGCCGGCATTCCCTCACTGATTTCCAGGTTTATCGTCAGCGTCGTGTCGATGGTTTGCACCTGGTCAAGAACGCGAGCATGAATGTGGCCGTCCTCATAGTAGATGGAATAGATATTCTGCATCGATTCTTCAAATTTTTCGGAGTCGTAAACATCGCCAGTCTCAAACTTCAACTGCTTGCGCAAGAACTTGGTATCATAGAGTTGGTTGCCGGTAAAACTGACCTCGCCGAAGTAGTACCGCTCCCCTTCGTACACGTCAATATGGATAACCATTCTCTTGCCGTCGGGATCGATGGCGATGCTGTCACCGGTGATGGCAGCATCGAGGTAACCCTCCTGGTGGTAGAATTCGATGATTTTGTCCTTGTCCTCTTCATACTTGACTTCATCGAAATTCCCGGAACGCAGAAATCCCTTCGGTTTGTTGCCCATCTTACCGCGCAGTTCACCGTCGTCGAAAACCTCGTTGCCGGCGAAGATGATATCGCGGATTTTCACCTTTTCTTTTTCCACAATTTTATAGGTGAGGTCGATTTCGGCGTCGGCAGTCTCGCTGGTTTCGGCTTCAACTTCCACTAAGTGATAGCCCTCGTCGTGATAGAGAGTCTTGATTTTCTCCACGTTTTCTCTAATCTGATTGGGAGTGACCACCTGGTTAGCGAAGATAGTCAGCCTGGCTTTGATATCATCATCATCGATTTTCTTGTTACCGGAAAATTTCAACTCCTTGAGCTTCGGGTGCTCAACGACGACGATCTTGACCTCAATACCCCCACCGGAGAACTGACCGTCGACCGCGACATCGCTGAAAAGTTGCAGGCCGTAGATGCGACGGATAGCATCCTGCACCGCGGTCGAGGAAAGTATCATGCCCGTCCTAAGCCCGGACACCGTCAGGATCAGCGAGCTTTCGACGCTACGGTTGCCCTCAACCTGAACCGAGACTATCTCGTAGCCCTGCTGGGCGGAGGTTGTCCCCCCTACCACCAGCAGCGAAACGAAAAACAGAAGAAGCGCCGGTAGGACTCTCGTCCGGTAAATCATCAATGCTAAACTCCTATTTATAAGCGAGAGGCAGACGAGGACGTCTGCCTCTCACAAATCAATGCCAGACTTTATGACACCACAATCTTGTCAATCTTCAGTTCGGTGAAACCCTGCCGGTGCCCACGCAATTTACGGTACTTAACCCGGCGCTTGAACTTAAATACCAGCACCTTGTCATGGCGACTGTGATTAATCACTTTCGTCTTAACGCTGGCACCTTCAACATAGGGCTTGCCGACCAGGGGCGTATCCTCTCCGGAAACCAGGAGCACCTTGTCCAGTTCGTGAGCAGCGCCCACGTCAGCGTCGACCCGGGGCACCTGGATGATATCACCTTCAGAAACTGAGTATTGAAACCCGCTTGACTCTACAATCGCATACATACTCACAGACTCCCTTCAGACTTGGCATGATTCAGTAGAATATCGCAATCGTCCTGCTTGTCAAGCACATTCTGCCCTCTCCGGCAAGCTCACTTCTACTCTGTTAAACGTGTAACTGACAATATGTTCCCAAAAACAAGTCTGCCGCCGCTTGACACTGTCGAATATACGATTAGATTCAAATCCGTGGCACAGTTCAACCTTGTCTCCAAGTATTCTCCCCGAGGAGATCAACCGCAGGCCATCGAGCAGCTTACCCGGGGGGCGCTCCAGGGTGAAAAACATCAGACTCTGCTGGGGGTCACCGGTTCCGGCAAAACCTTCACTATGGCTAATGTTATCAAAAACATCGGCCGCCCCACCTTAATCATCTCTCATAACAAGACGCTGGCGGCGCAACTGTATGGCGAGTTCAAGGCTTTCTTCCCCGACAACGCCGTCGAGTTTTTCATCAGCTACTACGATTACTATCA
>JAGLUH010000005.1 GCA_023134875.1 Candidatus Zixiibacteriota bacterium | reverse complement strand
GATGAGTGCCTTTTTCTGGCGCACGTTTCAGATCGAGACTATCAGCGGCGGCGAGAGAATAATCGTATTCACCGATCTGGGCAAGTATTTGCTCGGTCTCTTCATAGTAGCCTACGCTTTCGGTCTGCTGCAACTGGAGAGCACCTACCGCGCAGCGACAGGCAGTATCAGGCGGATGTTGCTGCCTCCGGCAGTGGGTTTTGCCTGTTTACTGGCGGTGCTTTTAGTGTCCGCTTCACTGGGGTTGCTCTATAGTGCTGTCAGGTTCCAGAGTGTTCAAATCAGCGCCCTGGTGTCGATTATCATGTTGGTGCTGGTGGCGCGTTTCCTGGTGTTTGAGGAACAGCAGCAACAACGGGTGGTGATTTCGCGGCAGGCAGTCTACTCCTCGGTCGGTATTCTCCTGGTGGGCGCATACCTGGTACTGGTCGGGTTGGCGCTGAAATTACTGACATCGCTGGGCGGCAGCCCCAAGGTGTTCTTCTCGGCGCTGGTCGCTTTTGTAGTGATCCTGCTTTTTCTGGCTTTGCTGCTTTCCGGTTCAGTCAAGGTGCGGCTGCGTCGCCTGATCGATCGCACACTGCTGGCGGGGAAAATCGATCTTCCCGGTGAGCTGGCCAGTTTCGCGGATGATGTCACCGCCACGGTGGATCAGCGAGAGATGCTTGATGTTACCGCCCGGGTGCTGGCGGATCGGTGCGGTCTCGCAGATATTGAGATAGTATTGCGCGGCGAGAAACAGGGGGAGTTTTATATCTGTTATCCACAACAGAATATCGTGAACCAGCGACTGCCGGAATTGGAAGACTGGCTGCTGCGCTACGGCCGGATGACATTAGTGGCGACGGTCGTGAATGATCTGGCGGAGATTAGTGAAGCCGGAGTTGCCTTCCTGAATCAAGCGGCGGAAAAGCACTTTATTCCCCTGATCGCCCGCCATGAATTGGTGGGATTTATTTCCTGCCGGGCGGACAGCAGGATCAGTGCCGATGTCAAACTGCTGCTGGAAACGATCTCGCACCAGTTGGCGCTGTCGCTCCTGTCGGCGAGACAGTACGAGGCGCTGATCGAGACCAAGGAACTGGCCTCTTTTCACAAGGTATCCTCCTTTGTCATTCATGATGTCAAGAACCTGATTTCGATGCTATCGATGATCCTGCAGAATGCCGAGCGGAAGTTTAATGATCCTCGTTTTCAGCAGGCAACGATCGATACGCTGGCAGGTGCGCAAGCCAGGATGAAGCGGATGATCAGCCGCTTGACGGCGCCGTCAGCGCAGATCGATTATGAGATCGACGAATGCGATCTTCAGAAGATAGTCCACGACTTGCTGCAGCAGATGAGACTCTCGGAAAATGAGAAACTCCAGGTGAAAATCGATATTCCCACACCACCCAGTGTGCGTGGCAATGAGGAGAAACTGGGGAGCATTATCAGCAACCTGCTGATAAACGCGCTGGAGGCAATGCCTGATGGTGGAGAGTTGCAGGTAGCGACCGATCAGGATAAAGACCACGTGTCGATCACGGTAGCCGATAACGGCGTCGGTATGACCGAGGAATTCATGCGGGAGAAGCTCTTTCGTCCCTTCAAAACCAGCAAGCCGGGGGGGTTGGGCATTGGTCTGTTCCAATCGAGAGAGCTTGCCCGACAGATGGGCGGCGAATTAACCGTAAGGTCGACAGTTAATAAAGGCAGCGCCTTTACCCTGAGGCTGAAAAAAGCATGACGGATAAACGGAAAACCATCCTGATAGTTGATGATGAAAAGGGTATCCGTGACCAATTGAGCCTGGCCCTGGAAAGTGACTACAAGATTCTGGTTGCCGCGACAGCATCCAAGGCGATCAATGCCGCCAGGCAGGACAAGCCCAATGTAGCGTTGATTGATATATCTCTTTCGCCGCATGGTGGCGACAAGGAAGGGCTGGACCTCCTGACGCAACTGCTGGAAAATGACCCGACCGTAAAAGCAATCATGGTGACCGGTCATGGCGAAAAGGAGAATGCTTTGCAGGCGGTTGGCGCCGGCGCGTTTGATTTTTATGTTAAGCCGATTGAACTGGAAGAACTGAAGATAATCATCAAGCGCGCTCTCTATCTGCAGACGCTGGAAATTGAGAACGCGGCACTGGCCGAATCACTGAAGCGGCAGGAGGGCTTTTCGGAGATTATCGGCGACTCACCGCGTATGCGGGAGATGTATAAGATCATTGATACGGTCGCGCCCAGCCGCTATACAGTACTGATCACTGGCGAATCGGGGACCGGCAAGGAACTGGTTGCCAAGGCAATCCACTCTCGTTCTGATCGAGCCGAGAAACCTTTTGTTACGGTCAACTGCGGCGCCATACCGGAAGCCCTGCTGGAATCGGAGTTGTTCGGGCATGAAAAAGGAGCATTCACCGATGCCCATGCCCGCAAGATCGGTAAGTGCGAGATGGCTCATGAGGGGATTTTGTTTCTGGATGAAGTGGGGGAGTTGCCGCTTTCGCTCCAGGTGAAGTTGCTTCGCTTCCTGCAGGATAATGTGATCGAAAGGGTAGGGGGGAAAGAACCGATCCAGACTGATGTTCGGGTGATTGCCGCCACCAATCGGCCGTTGGCTGAGGATGTGGAACGGAAAATTTTCCGGGAGGATCTATTCTACCGGCTGTCGGTTATCACAGTCGAGTTGCCGCCGCTGCGTGATCGCGATGATGACGTGGTCTTAATCGCCGATCACCTGCTCAAGCGTTATGCCGCCGAGAACAACCGTAGTAACCTCGTTTTTCACAGTTCGGGGATTCAGGTCCTCCGCGCCCATGACTGGCCCGGCAACGTGAGAGAACTGGAAAACAGGATTAAACGAGCTGTCATCTTGTCTGCCGGCAGTAAATTGACGGCCAGCGATCTTGGATTGAAGGGGGCAGCGATAGAGGGGCGTCGCTCTCTTCAGGACATCCGCGACCAAGCGGTAGTCGACCATATTCGTGCGGCGCTGTTGCGCAACGACTGGAATATCTCCAGGACGGCGCGGGAACTGGATATCAGCCGCACCAATCTCTACGACCTCATCGAAAAGCACAAAATAGAAAAAGGCAAGTAAACTAAACCTCTTCCTAAGCCGATTAATAGGGGAGAGGTTCAACATGAAGAATATTCTGCTGGTTGAGGACGATCAGGACCTGTGCGAAACCTTAGCGGCTTTCGTAAATCCCAGCGAGTACCAGATCGACACGATAGATGATGTACCCGGGACAGTGGATTACATCAAGTCGAGGAGTCCCGACGTGGTGCTGCTGGATGTCAATCTGCCTTCCGGTTCGGGTCTGGAACTACTCAAGGAAATCCGTCGGATGAACGGGGCGCCGCCGGTGATTGTTATCAGCGGCTATGTCACACCACAATGCGCCATCGAGGCGATGCGAGAGGGCGCCTATGAGTATGTCACCAAGCCGTTTCGCTTGGAGCAATTGCTCAAGACGATCAACAAGGCCACGGCAGGTCATGCTCTGGGACAGTCAGGCAGCCATGACCTGGTGGAACCGTCTGTGGCAGCTTTGAAGCTAACTGATATGGATAAGCAACAAGCAGGCGAGGAGACGCGTGAGTTGATTGGCCAGTCTCCGGAAATCGTCGAAATCGCCAAGATGATCGGTCAGGTGGCCAAAACAGATGCGGCGGTACTGATTTTCGGCGAATCGGGAAC
>JAGLUH010000499.1 GCA_023134875.1 Candidatus Zixiibacteriota bacterium | reverse complement strand
TCGGGTTCCCAGTTTGTAGGTCAAAACCCTTGCAAGGCTGTGGCAAAAGTTAAGATATCCTGGCATAGTTGACCACCACATCGTCTTCAGACCGTGTCATTGCGAGGAGTCCGGCAGTTGCCGGACAACGAAGCAATCTCCAAGCCAATGGCCAGTGATGGATTGAGATTGCTTCGCTTCGCTCGCAATGACGACAGGTGACGCCCATCCTGACTTTTGATGAGACAGTCTCTATGAGTCGGGTTCCCAGTTTGTAGGTCAAACCCCCTCGCGGTTTTAACTAATCCTTCTTAATGTCCCTGTCGCCGGTTGCTCCGCTTTTGCCGGCTAATCCACATTAAGTCTCTCTTTTGTTCTTTGACATATCGAAACTGATCGTTTTCATCCAGACAGCGCAGAAAGCTATGGCGCATCGAGTTTGACACCGGTATCGTCTACTCTCGGCTATGGCAGCAAACCAGCAAAACAACAACCGGCGTAGCTTAAGGCAGACTATCGGTCTTATCGCCGGACCGCTGGTGGCCTTGGTACTGCTGATCTTCTTTGACCTTGACCCCGCCAATCCATTAGTTACACGCGCCGCCGCCGTCGCCGCTCTGATGGCGATCTGGTGGATTACCGAGGCGATACCGATTCCCGCTACCGCCCTGCTGCCAGTGGCGCTCTTTCCCCTGCTCGGTATCATGCCAGGTAAAACAGTCGCTGCCACCTACTTCAACCATATCATCTTTCTCTTCATCGGCGGTTTCATCATGGCGCTGGCGATGCAGAAATGGAACCTGCACCGCCGCATTGCGCTTAAAATTATCCTTCTCATCGGCGTCAGCCCTCGCCGGATTGTGCTCGGCTTCATGGCGGCGACTGCCTTTCTGTCGATGTGGATTTCCAATACCGCCACCACTATGATGATGGTGCCGATAGCAATGGCGATCATTGTCAAACTCAAAGAGAACTTCGCCGGCAAAGAGACCTCACGGTTTTCCGTGGGACTATTGATCGCTATCGCCTACGCCGCATCAATCGGCGGCACCGCCACCCTGATCGGCACACCACCCAATCTCTCCTTCACCAGGATATTTAGCATCTACTTCCCCGAGGCGCCGGAAATATCATTCGCCCAATGGATCATGTTCGGCCTGCCGCTGGCGGTACTCTTTCTACTGATTGCCTGGCGACTGCTGACATGGATATTCGTGCCTGGCAAGAAGGCATTCGCAGCCGATGTCAATATCTTTCGCGAGGAGTATCGACGATTGGGGCGGATGAGCTATGAAGAACGAGTAGTGCTGATTCTGTTTATCCTGCTGGCGTTTCTCTGGCTCTTCCGCACTGATATCATCACCGGCTGGTTTGTCATTCCCGGCTGGTCGGGCATCTTCCCCATGCCCGGCTTTATCGATGACGGTACTGTGGCGATGATGATTGCCGCCCTTCTCTTTGTGATACCGGCGCGTTCGCGTGTCGGAACGACCCGACTGGGGCAGGTTGCCAGTCGCCTAATGGATTGGCAGACCGCCGGCAAGCTGCATTGGGGGATTGTGATCCTTTTCGGCGGTGGGTTCGCACTGGCTTCCGGTTTCAAGGAATCCGGCTTGTCAGTCTGGTTCGGTCAGCAGTTGACTGGATTGGGCGACACCCCGCCGGTACTGATGATTGGCTCAATCTGCACCATGTTGACCTTTCTGACCGAACTCACTTCCAATACCGCCACTACGGAAATGGTGCTGCCATTACTTGGTTCGCTGGCGGTCGCGATCAAGACCAATCCGTTGCTTCTGATGATACCCGCCACGCTATCGGCATCGTGCGCCTTCATGCTGCCAGTGGCGACACCCCCCAACGCTATCGTTTTCGGTACCGGTGAAGTCAGAATGGCGGATATGATGCGGGTGGGGATCATCATGAACCTGATCGGCGTAGTATTGATTACAGCGTTTATCTACCTGCTGGGAACGGCGGTCTTTAGTATCGATCCGGGGCAGATGCCGAACTGGGCAGCGCAGCCATAACCCTACTCGTCACGAGAGAGTTATGTGCGCGGCAGGGCTCCCGACCTGCCCGTTCGTTCGATCAACTACAGGGGCAGACGCGGACGTCTGCCGCCCACGAATACTCCACTTGATCGACACCCGTTAATACAATACCTCCACGGCAAAGAATATCGAGTTGAAGAGACGTTGTAGAATTTCATCAAAATGTTGATATATGACCGGCTGGGCTTTGATCTTGTGAGCTCCATGGTTGCGAAAACCGTAGCACACAGCCAAGTCCCCTTCTATGGCCGTTAAGCTTCGACCATTTTTAAGAATATAGTCTGACTGCAAGATTTTTCTCAGAGTTGTAGAGAATCCATCATTCCGGAACGAGCCATTGATCTCGCCTATGTCGTCATTCGATAAAGATATACCGGAGGAACGCAACAGAAATCCCATCTGTACTGAAAATACTGGCCGTTCCTTGTTAGGGTTTATTCTAGCCACTACTGAGTCGAGAACGAGACACATGCAGAATGCCGCATTGGCAAACATCAATGACCCGAAGAGATTTTGCTCAAGGGCATAGCTATCTTGGTCAGCGAGCGCCTTGAGACGAAAGCACTGATAGACGAAGAAGAACACAACGTCGCGCATATCTTTTGCAAGGAGAAACTTCCGCTTGAATTCGTCAAGGCCGAGATCTCCATCTCTGGAGATATTATACGCACCTATTCTGTTGCTTAGAAATGCACGTATCTCATCCACCTTTTCCCTAAAGAATTGATTCTCGTTGTCATAGTCCAGTCGAACGAAGGCGAGTGCGGGAGACTTGGAAACGTCTCCTGCGTGAGTCACGTAGTCCTCTTCTAATGCTTGATGCATGAACAGAAAACCTGCTTCCAAGTCGCCCATGATGATACGAGTCACAGCCCAGTAGTAATAAAGTGCTCCTTTGTGTACACGGTTAGAGTCTCTCTGCAACTCCCACTCCCTGACAAGTTCGAACGAAAACTGCCATAGTTGGTCAGCCCGCCGGTAGGAACCTCTCTCCATCAGGTAGTACCATATCGTGCCCAAGCTCGCAAAGAAATCGTCGTGCTTTCCCCAGCGTTCTCTGCACGAATCAAACAGCTCAAATGCCCTCACTTCAAAGTCGGTGCTTTCAAGAGGTTTATCAGTAACAACTCTCTCGAACAACTCGCGAAAGGCCGCTACTTTGTTTGGTCCGAAATCGATAACTTCAAAGTCGTCGCCCTTGATCTTGATTTTAGCTGTTGTTTTTCTTGACAACGCTTTCCCTTCTTTCTGTAAGTAATCCTTCCACTAACCTCGCCAGGTCTACTGAGCCGATTGAAATATGTTGAGGATATCGTCTCTGTACAGCGAGCGGGCGTTATCGAGATGATCCTTGCCGCCGCTGTAGATGCGAAGAGTATCATCAGCCATCGTCTCGAACTTGTCCGTGCCAACGCTGACGTCACTGAGCGTGAGCGACATATCTACCGACTCCATCCATTCGACGAACTTGGCGATGCCAGCTTCAGCCGCCTGAATTCGTGACATCATGTCGACCTCGATAAAGAACAGATTCCGAGCCAGATCGACATACTTATCGGGCTTCACCGCTGCCGTGTAGCGCATCAGATGTGGCATCAGAATCGCCAGACCGCGACCATGAGAGATGTCATAATGCGCCGACAGGGCGTGCTCCATCGCATGCAGGGGAAAACCGCCGACCCGACCGAGGTTGACAATACCACAGAGTGCCATAGTCGACGCCCAACTCAGATGTGCGCGCGCCTGCAGGTCGCCGCCATCTTTCATCGCCCGCCCGAGAAACTGCATCACCGTGCGAATGATACCCTCGGTAAAACGACCCTGCAGAGGCGTATCGACGGGGCTGGAGCAATAGGTCTCCAGCACATGCGTGATAATGTCGATACCGCCGTCGCCCGTATAAGCAGGTGAGACGCCGATTGTCAACTGCGGATCAATGATCGTGAAACGAGGATAAAGGAGCGGGTTAATCAGGGGCGCCTTTTCCTTAGTCTCCCAGTTGGTGAAAACACCACCGGCATTGGCCTCCGATCCGGTAGCCGCCAGGGTCGGCACTGTAACCACCGGCAGCGCCTGCGTCGGCTGGCGGTATGACTTGTTGTCGCCATGATAGACATAGTCCCAGAACACCCCCTCGTTGATCGCAGCGACAGCGATCCCCTTGGCGGCATCCATCGCTGACCCGCCGCCGAGACCGATGATAAAGTCACAGTTCTTATCATGTACTACTTCAGCCGCTCGTTCCACCGTCGTCGTGCGCGGATTGGGTTCGATCTCCGCAAAGATGGTCGATTTGACATCATTTTCCGCCAGCAACTCCACGACTCGATCAAGCAAGCCGCTTCCTTTTGTTGATGTCTTTCCGGTGGCAATGAGTGCGTGCGAGCCAACCCGTTTGGCTTCCTCTCCCAGTTTGACGATCTCGCCCACACCAAAGATAATTCGCGTTGGATTAGCCCAGATAAACTGCATTTTCTTCCTCCACGGTTTATCCAAGTATATGGCGGTAACGAAACGCTTGCAAGGGCTTTCCGATAGCTTGTCAGACCTTATGTGTCAGCCAGCGGCCACGCTGGTAATACACATAGAAGGCGAACGAAGTCACCGCGCCAGCAAGCGATATCGTCCACCAGATAGCCGTTATCGACCAGTTGAAGTAAGTAGTGAAAAGAAGGATCGGGATAACTTCCAAAACCCAGGAATAGATAATATTGAAGATCATCGTCGGCGTGTTGAGACCGACGCCCTGGTGAATCATTTCCATCATGAGAAAAGCACCGATAAAGGGAAAGCCGACAGCGAAGATACTGAGAATGGTGCTGCCGATGCCGATGGTATCCGGGGAATCGAAGAAGACGCCCATGATCAGGCGGGAACCGAGCCAGGTGATCAGACCAATCAACGTCATTATACCGATACCGAGAAGTACCGCCTGATCAGCGGTTTTCTTGGCGCGTTTATGCTTCTCAGCGCCGATATTGTGCCCGATCAGTGAGGAAAGCCCGAGGCCGATACCGACGAGCACCATGATTCCGAAACCGGTGATCTGGTTGCTGACGCCATAGGCGGCTACCACTGCGGTGCCGAAAGGCGCCACGATGCGCATGATTACCAAGCGCGCGCCGGAAAAAGAAATATCACCCAGCCAGGCGGGGATGCCGATCTTGACAATTTTCATCATGGTGTCGAGGGAGATGCGTTTGCGGCCACGCAGGTGCAGCCGGACATTGGTGACATTGGTATAGAAGAGAGCGACACCGACAGTGAAGGTCAGAGTGTAACTAATCACCGAGGCATAGGCGGCGCCGGCGATGCCCAGTTTCGGGAAACCGAGATAGCCAAAGATGAGCAGGGGATCGAGAGCCATATTGAGCAGGTTGGAGACCAGCATCAGGATAAAGGCCATGTTGGGATTAGCCACGCCGCGCATGGCGGTGAAAATCGAATAGGTGGCATACATGACCGGCAGTCCCAGAAAAATAATACGGCCATACTGCACACCAAGCGCCAACGTTTCATCACGGGCGCCGATCAGGTAGGTCATGTCCTCAACCAGGAGAAAGCCGATGATGCCGAAAATCGCTCCCAGCACCAGTTTTAGAATCAGCGTTTCCTTGATCGCTTTCTCAACATGGTCATACTGCTTTTCCCCGTAACGCCGCGAGATGATCGCCACCGAGCCGGGGCCGATCAATTGGTTGAAGGAGAACATCACCCAGAGGATATTGCCGACAAAGGTGATGGCCGCCACGCTGCCTTCACGGTCGGGCAAATTGGAGACCCAGTAGATGTCGACGATGCCGTAAAGGTGATGAATCAAGAAGCCGAACATTGAGGGCAAACCCATCTTCATGATCGAACCGATGATGGAACCTTCGGTGTAATCAGCTCGTTTCTTCTTGTTCTCCTCGGGGATATCACTCATAGGCTGTGAAGATAAGAACAGTGCCGCTGGAATCAATCACTAAATGAAGGAAGGGCAGATGTGGAGAGGTTGTCTCAGGAGTGATTGGGAGTGGGGTTTGTAGGTTGGTGTTCCGAGTCCTGAGCATTAGC
>JAGLUH010000498.1 GCA_023134875.1 Candidatus Zixiibacteriota bacterium | reverse complement strand
TTTACCGTCGGCCTGAGATTTTAATAAGCGAGAAGATATCATCATTACAGAAAATAGCTGCGGAGGTCGCAAATGAGATATGATTCGGTAGGTAAGGCTGGTTTGACGCTCGTACTGGGTGTGGTGGTTAGCTTGCTGATGGTCGGTTCGCTGGCAATTGAGACGGCGGCGGCCCTGATCCCCGATTATGCCAGCGAGGTACATGGGCTGAATAAACCGACGATAGGCCCTCCCTGCTCGGAACTGCGCGTACACCGAGTCGGCAATATCCTGCTCAGTGTCACCAATTATGGCATCTTCGGTAACCAGGCGGAACCGATTGAGGACCCGGAGACCGGACTACCGGCACCTTCCTGCCAGTACCCGGCCGGCTCGGGAGTGGAATACTTGTTTCAGGGGGCTCTCTGGATCGGCGCCATTGTCGGCCAAGATACCCTTTGCAGTACCGGTCATGACGGCTGGCAGCATGTGTTCGAGATGTGGCCCGATGCGTGCGATAACGGCGGCGGGATGATCAAGCGTTCCACCCGAAAAACGGATTTTGCCTATGATCCCGATGCGATAAGTGAAGCTGATTATATTGCAGTCTACATGGATACCCTGACCGACGAGGCTTACGTATCGCCGAACCCGGACGACGGACGGCCACATGTACCACTCGGCATCGAAATCACTCAGAAGAGCTATAGTTGGTCCTACTCCTACGCCGAGGATTTCATCCTGATTGATTTCCTGCTGCGTAATATCGGTCGCGCGGAAATCAAAAAGGCTTTCATCGGCATCTACATCGACGCCGACGTTTACCATCCGACAATATCGAACGGATTCCAGGATGACATCTGCGGCTTTCTCCAGACCTTCCCCTCGCCGGCAGGCTGCGCGGAATACCCACTTGAAGACACTGTCAACGTTGCCTGGATCGCCGATGAGAATGGCGACCCCACCGCCGAGGGCGGTGTGCTGGCCTTCAATGAGAAAAGTGCGATCGCGGTCACCGGTACCAGGGTGGTACGCACACCGAATCCTGAACTGGAATTGAGCTTTAACTGGTGGGTTTCCCAGGGTGATGCCAGCCTGGATTGGGGCCCGATACGGGTTGAAAACGACCGTGACCTGGGTACCGGTGGTTTGGGAACTCCGGCAGGGGACCCTAACAAGTATTTCTTCATGGTCAACAAGGAGTTCGACTATGACCAACTCTGGTCGGCAATCGATTTCACCGCGGACGGCTGGCTGCCCCCCAACACCGCCATTGGTACCGATCTGGCGAATGGTTACGATACCCGCTACCTGCTCTCATTTGGGCCCTTTGATATCGCTATCGGTGATTCCCTGCCTATTACGCTGGCCTACATAGGGGGTGATCATTTCCATGTCAACCCGGACGACTTTAAAAAGTACTTCAATGCTGAAAATCCGCAAGTGTTCCACGAAAAACTTGGTTTTGAGGACCTTGCCACCAACGCGGTCTGGGCGGTGAAAGTTTATGATAATCCCGGTGTCGACACTGATGGTGATGGCTATGCAGGAGAGAAAGCGTTCAATCCCTGCACCGGGGATTCCATTTGGATTTCCGGTGATGGCGAGCCTGACTTTACCGGGCCACCACCACCGCCGGCGCCACTGATCAGGGCTATTGCCGGCCTGGGCAAGGTAACCATCCGCTGGAATGGGTACGATTCCGAAACCGCCGAAGACCCATTCTCCTTTGAGCAAGACTTTGAGGGCTATCGGGTCTATGCTGGCGATGCTCTACAGTTGAGTCGGTTCGCCCTGCTCACTACCTATGACCTCCCTGACTATGATCGCTATCGCTTGAATGTTGCTTTCGATCCGCCACGTTGGGAACTGCGGGACACACCGATTCATCCCGATAGTCTTAAAGCTATCTATGAGGTGGGTGATGAATACAACGATGGCATTCCCGGTTGGGACCCAGATGACAACCCCTCGGCACAGGATTCACTACCCTGGTGGGAGATAGTCAGCGGTTCGCTGGTTGAAGTCGCCTACTACTTCCGGCCTCACAAGCACAACCGCCATGATCTTGACAGCACAGGTATTTTCAAGCGCTTTCCTGATGCAGATACTTCAGAGCTGATTTGGGTGGATGAGTTAAATGATAATGTCCGTAAAGCCTATGAGTATGAATATACGATTGAGGGTCTGTTGCCGTCCCGACCGATTTACATGGCGGTAACGACTATTGATTTCGGTCACCCGCTGACCGGCCTGGGACCATTGGAGAGCTCTCCGCTGGCCAACGCCGTCGAGGTCTGGCCAATCGCCGGACCGAAGATAACGGTTTTCCCCAATCCCTATAAGATCAATGCCGGTT
>JAGLUH010000497.1 GCA_023134875.1 Candidatus Zixiibacteriota bacterium | reverse complement strand
GTCGAGAGTAGCTTTAAGCTTGACCTGCGCCGGCTGCATCAGCGGCGAATGAAAGGCACCGCCCACCGGCAGCAGCATCGCCCGCCTGGCTCCCAGTTCCTTAGCTATAGGTAAGGCCTTCTCCACCGTATCCTTCTCACCGGAGATGGCAACCTGGGTCGACGAATTGAAATTAGCCGGCACGCAGATGCCTTCAGATTTCATCCGTTCCATAAGCGCAGTGATCTTTGCCTTGTCGAGGCCGATAATCGCCGCCATCGTGCCGGGATTCTGCTCGCACGCTTCCTGCATCGCCTTGCAGCGGGTATCTACCGCCTGAATCGCCTCCGCAAAGGATAGTACGCCGGCAGCCGCCAGGGCGGAATACTCTCCCAGCGAGTGACCGGCGCCATAGCTGGATTCGATTCCAGAATCCTTCAACAAAAGAAGCCAACTCAGTGAATGAACCAAGATCGCCGGTTGGGTGACAACGGTTTCTTTGAGTTTCTCCTCGGGGCCGTGAAAGCTGACATCGGCCAGATCATAGCCGAGCAATCCGGAAGCCGATTGATAGAGCTTCCTAACCTCTTCGGAAACAGCGTAGAGGTCATCCCCCATACCGATATATTGCGATCCCTGCCCAGGGAAGAGGAATGCGATTTTACTCATATCTTAGCACCTTATCAACGCGGCGCCCCAAACCAGTCCGCCACCGAAGGAAACCAGCAGAGCCAGGTCACCGGGTTTCAGTTTCCCTTGCGCCCTGGCATCCGTCAAGGCTATTGGAATCGAGGCTGACGACGTGTTACCGTAACGATCGATATTGACAAATACTTTCTCTTCCGGGAACTTCAGGCGTTTTCCGAGCGAGTTGATGATCCTGATATTGGCCTGGTGCGGTACCAGCAGATCAACTTCTTCGAGCTTGATGTTCGCCTTTTCGAGTACTTTATGGGAGGCATCCGCCATCGATTTGACCGCCAGCTTGAAGATCTCGGAACCGTTCATTTGCAGGTATCTTGCACCGTTATTGATATTGTCGAGAGTGACAGCTTGACGTGATCCCCCCACACCGACATAAAGCAATGCATGATGCTGACCGGCGGCGGCCAGATGGGTTGAGAGGATGCCGATATCAGGTTGTTCTGAGCGGGTGACGATGGCACCGCCGGCGCCATCTCCGAACAGCACACAAGTGGTGCGATCCTGGTAGTTGGTAATACTGGTCAGGGTCTCCGAGCCGAGCGCCAGGATATTGCGGTACATTCCCGACAGAATAAAAGCGCGAGCGGTGGCCAGGCTGTAGAGAAAACCGACACAGGCGGCATTAACATCCATCGCTGCTGCATTTACCGCCCCCAGCTTCTCCTGCACAAATATGGCGGCGGAGGGTGTTTTCATATCGGGAGTGACGGTGCCGATGATAATTAAATCAAGTTCCTCGGCCGACATGCCGGCATCCGCCAGCGCCATCCTGGCAGCGTTGGTGCACATATCGGAAGTTGCTTCGCCGGAGTCACCGACGACATGTCTCTCCCTGATACCGGTTCTGGTGACAATCCACTCGTCGGAGGTGTCG
>JAGLUH010000496.1 GCA_023134875.1 Candidatus Zixiibacteriota bacterium | reverse complement strand
CACAGCCGTATTCAGTATGCGGATTCAATACTGGACAAGTCGCGGCATCGCCGTGCTAGATGTGAACTACGGTGGCAGTACAGGCTATGGGCGCGCCTTCCGTCAGCGGCTCAACGGGCAGTGGGGCATTGTGGATGTAGACGATTGCATCAATGCAGCCCGTTACCTGGTCGACCGCGGCGAGGTTGACGACAATCGGTTGGCGATTGCTGGCGGCAGCGCGGGCGGATATACGACCCTATGCGCCCTGGCCTTTCGTGACGTTTTCAGCGCTGGCGCCAGTTACTTTGGCGTCGCTGATCTGGAGTCGTTGGCAAGGGATACGCACAAGTTTGAGTCGCGCTACTTGGACAACCTGATTGGTCCTTATCCTGAACAGCGTGATCTCTATGTCGAGCGCTCACCCATTCACCATGTCGATCTGTTATCCTGCCCGCTTATCCTATTCCAGGGATTGGAAGACAAAGTGGTTCCACCGGACCAGGCCGAAAAAATGTTCGAGGCTGTGCGCGCGAAGGGATTGCCCGTCAGCTATCTGCCTTTCGAGGGTGAGCAGCATGGCTTCCGTAAAGCCGAGAACATTAAACGTGCGCTGGACGCCGAACAATACTTTTACTCAAAAATATACGGCTTTGAATTGGCCGACCCGGTTGAGCCGGTGTCGATTGACAATTTGTGAGCCCAGTTGATGTATGAACGTGATGGCTGCTATATTGAGGTACCTGAGGTTACCCCCATTTGCTGTACCACAAATGGGCCAAAATAAGGTGGACAACAGTTTACCGTAATGTTCCTTAACAATCATAATGCACCTCCGCCGGCGTTCGATACCCAAGGCTCTGGTGCGGTCGCTCGGTGTTGTAGAAGCTGAAGTAGCTCTGCAGCCCGTCACCCAGGGCCGGCACGGTGGCGTACTCCCGAAGGAAGATGTCCTCGTACTTGACCGTGCGCCAGAGGCGCTCGATGAAGATGTTGTCTACCACCCGACCGCGGCCATCCATGCTGATGCGAACGCAGGCGTCCTGCAAGGAGGTGGTGAACGCATTTGCTGTGAACTGAGCACCCTGATCGGTGTTGAAGATATCCGGCCTGGCCAACGCCAGCGCCTGATTCAAGGCCGCAAGACAGAAAGCGCCATCCAACGTGTTGGAGAGCTGCCAGGTGATAACAAAGCGACTGAACCAGTCCATGATCGCCACCAAATACATGAAGCCCTGGCACATTGGGACGTAAGTAATGTCGGCACACCAGACCTGATTCGGCTGGGTGATCGCCAGGCCCCGCAGGAGGTATGGGTACACCTTGTGGTTCTTGGCCGCCACCGTTGTCCGTGGTTTGCAGTAGACCGCCTGTATGTCCATCAGTCGCATTAGGCGTCGGATACGCTTGGGGTTGACCCGATGCCCGGAGCGACGCAGATGTGCAGTCATCTTGGGATAGCCGTAGAACGGTCTCTTGGTGTACTGAAGGTCGATCAAACGCATCAGCAGCAAGTTGAGCGGCGATTCCATCGCCGGCTGGTAGTAAAACGTCGATCGGCTCAGACCAATCAGTTCGCACTGGCATCGAATGCTGAGATCAGGATGTCCCGTTTCAATCATCGATCGCTTGGCCTCAGTTGTGACGGGCAACTTTTTTTTTCAGCCACTCAAGCTCCATCTTGAGCCGCCCGATCTGTTCATACAGTCCAGCTTCCTGCGCTTCTTGTTCCCGTTGTTTGCGGGCCGAGGTGCTATTGAACACGGTCAGGCCTTCTTCGAGCAACTGCTTCTTCCACTGGCTGATTTGATTGGGATGCACGCCCTGCTCGCTGGCAATCTGATTGATTGTCTTGAGCTCTTTGGCCGCTTCCAGGGCGATCCCAAACTTGAACTGAGCACTGTACCGCTTGCGTCGTTCTGTCATCGAACTGTCCTCCACGAATCAGGTCAATTATATCCACCTTAGCTCGTGGTACAGTTTTTGGGGGTAAGCACCCTCATCCCACTCGCACCATATTCGTCAAATGAATGGATTGGCGAGTTCCACAGTTCAACTCAACCGAGCGATGTATGCCGTTTCTCGTCGGTCAGTCCAAGTTTAGGTCGGATGACTAGCATCTCCAGAATCTGGGATCAAACCTCACTGACTCCAGAAGAATTCACTCAAGCCGAAGCCTATCACTGGTCCAGTGTTGATGGGTTAGAAATTCAAGGGTACCTCTATCGTCCCAAGGATGCTCCAAAGGGAACAATCGTGTTC
>JAGLUH010000495.1 GCA_023134875.1 Candidatus Zixiibacteriota bacterium | reverse complement strand
CCGTAGGGACCTCCCGTTTGAGCGTTTCCCACCAGGCTCGTGGTCACGATCAATTCAGCACTGAGAATGGTCGCCCCGGGCGGGATCTGGCCAGGGTCGCTGCCGATGATATTGTCGAACCGCAGCAGTGCCTGCTCGTCGGGCGAAGAATCCGTTTTGTAACCATCAAGAAAATCGTTTACGACCTCACTGCCGTTTACATTATGCTCGTCTCTTTCGCTGATCATGCGATCGAACGTGCCTGTGTAACCATCCGCTCCGTTTTGAAAGCTGATGGTCACGACCTGGGCGCCTGCGATCCCGACAAGGGCCACACAAAAACCACCAGCCAATGCGGCTCGAGAAACTAAACTCTTCAATTTAGCAATCATCACAGTAATCTCCTTTTCAACATGAACCTAATAAATAGAGTATTCAGCCACGGCGGCAACTCGCCCCGCAGTTCTTTCTTGGTCCCGGATTTAACACACTCCACGCCGAACAGAGGAAGCAATTCAATCGCCGGCAGATATCCTCCATACCCATAACTGTAAAAACGGAAACAGTTCAATCCAGGATTTTCCATTTGACTTCATAATCGGCACTCCTGGATGCCACACGATGAATATTACCATAATCGGGGCCTTGATTTCAAGACACTTTGCCACCAAAACGGCCAAGACACGTATCGGAAAGGCCCCAAGACACACTAATCCGGTGGAAATCCACTCTCTTAGCACTTTTTCGACGCATCTTGACCAGCGATTTCTTATTGGATCACTCTCGCGATAGTTGACCAGACGCGCCAAGCGTCTGCCAGGCTGTTCGGTCAGCTCTGAGCATAAGAAAGATGTAATCCCCACCACTTGCCTCGACATGACATCGAACTTAATGCTTTGTGTTTCGGCCGTATTATGTTATTATAAATACTTTATTATGGCATAAAGTATGTGGTGTGCTAACTCAAAGAGGGTGTTGAGGTGCTTGAACACATCTTCCTGAAAACTACCCGGCAGAGATTGAACCTTGCCCTTCTACTACTAATGGTTCTTTTCCATCCGATCCCAGTCAATGTGGATGCCAGGGGCCGAGGTGGTGATTATCCCAATCTGGCGTTGGGCAAAGAGTCCTATATGGTTCGCCTTCAAGATAACCTTCCTCCTGCTTCAAATGGGAACGATGGTAACCTGGCTACGGCGGTAAGGAGTACTTCCCGCACGATTGATGCCTACTGGGAAGTGGATCTCGGGCAGGAGTATGCAGTTGACCGCATCAGGGTCATCCCCGACAGCGGATTTGAGGATCGAATGACTCACACTGTCGTCAGGCTGTTTGACCAGGAACACACGTCCGTCTACAGCAGACACATGGATAGCGTTCCGCGGCAGATTTTTGAGGTTCGGTGCGATGGGCCGCGCAGAGCGCGATATGTGCGGGTGGGTCTGGAGAATAAGGAACGCTCGACACCCGCCGGCGCTTCCAGTTGGGATACATATATAGGCATAAAAGAAGTAGAAGTCTTCGGCAGAGAACCTGCTGAAATAGGATTGTTTTCATTTGACACCTCGGCAGCCCGAATCAGCAGCGGTGAATCAGTCACGCTCAACTGGCTGGTAGCTGATATCACTAAACTGAATCTGTATCCAGGTCCGAATATTGATCTATTACATTCCCTGACTGACGTCCTGGGCGCCGGATCGATTACAGTTTTCCCTGAACAATCTACAGAGTATTTGCTGGTGGCTGAGAACACTTTTGGAGTTTATGTCAAAGCCGTCGCAGTAATAGTCGACGATGTACCGCTATCGGTACGTATTAACGAGATTATGACCCGGAACCGCCAAACTCTCAAAAACGGCTACGGAGACACCTCGGATTGGATAGAGCTTCATAATCCTTCCTATGTTGCAGTGGAGATGGCAGGATGCGGACTAAGCGACAAACTGGACAATCCGATGAAGTGGATATTCCCTGATGTCAAGATACCGCCCCACGATTATCTGATTGTGTTTGCCTCGGGAGCCAAGGAACTTGTCGAGCCGAATGATCCCAAAGGATACCTCCATACAAACTGGAAGCTGGACTCTAATGGTGAAACGGTAGTTTTGACCGCTCCGGATGGTGTGACCGTTTTGGATGCGATTGTGGACTATCCGGCCCAGCGTGAGGATCTTGCCTACGGTCAGGATATCCAGGAAAACCTGACCTTTCTGGAACCGACGCCGGGGAGCATCAACCGAGCACAGTCCTATCAAGGCTGGCTTCACCCTCCGGTCTTCAGCCATGAGAGAGGTTTCTACGACAGCCCATTTATGTTGACCATCGAAAACACTGATTCCAATGCAGTTATGCTTATATCAGTGGACGACTCAATACCGTATGTTCCAGCTTCATCGTTGACTTCGTTTCCAGTTGCCGAGACGGTTACTGTTCGTGCCGCTGTTAAACAGGATGGCTACAAATCGCCGGAGATCACAACTCACTCCTATTTGTTTGTTGACGATGTCATTTCCTCTTCAGTCATGGACAAAGGAATTGCCGGAAACTCGCGGTATATCAGCAGGTTGCGCAAGGGGCTTTTGGATCTGCCCACGTTTATCGTTTCCGTACCAGTGATTCCTGACGATCGTATAGAACGTCAGGCTTCTTTAGAGATATTGTGGCCCGATGGTAAGGACGCGATTCAAATTAACTGTGGTTTCGCCCGTTATGGTGGCGCCTGGACCAACTTTGCAAAGAAAAATTACAAGTTGAAGTTCCGCAAGATTTATGGCGCCGGAAAACTCCGAGCACCATTGTTCGAGGGCTTCGATCACGGCATACCTGCTGTCGATGAGTTTGATACCCTGGAACTTCGCGGCGGCTCACACGATATGAACGCTCGCGGTTTCTATATGGCCCCCTGTTTTGTGGAAGATTCCATGCTGGATATGGGCAGT
>JAGLUH010000494.1 GCA_023134875.1 Candidatus Zixiibacteriota bacterium | reverse complement strand
AACTGGACTGGGTGCCCTCGCGTCGCAATCGCGCCCAATCAGCGATCGATTGCACGGCAACCAGCCCGAAAGCCCCAAAATTCAACTACGCCATCTTCGAGGAAAGCACCAAGAAGAAGCAACTCAAACCCAAATCGGGTGATTCAATCAAGATGACTTCGTAACCCCAATAAGCATAAACAAACATATCTCACCATAAATGGTGAGCCACCTGTCGGTTGGCTGGCATGGTTCGAGTTGGGTCAAGGCATCACGCGCGCGGACATACCCAATCCGCTGGACTGTTGGGTTAAATCATGTCTTCTTTGAGTTTCCCCCATGCCTTCAAAAAGTCGATCTGGGATGTGACGGCTTCTTCGATCTCATTTTGGTCCTGCAGGCCTCGGATGGCTGCGATGCTCGCGACTACTTCGAAATTGTTCGGGGGCCTTCCCTCGTAGTCTCCGTACACGTTCCGAATGGCATCTATCCTTTCCGCTTTACCCTCCACCCGCAATTCCCCAACCGTCTCGACTCGTCTACTCACGAGGAGCTTGAGAAGTCCGTCGATTTCCTTCTGGGCACATCCTACACCGAGTTCGCTGAGGACTGGTGGTAGGTTCTCTGCATTGAGTGGACTTTCGTCGCGGAAAAGGCCCTCTTCCTGAAATCGTGACAGTTCCTCGTATAGAAGGTTGAAGTGTTCGTCAATTGCCGTGAGCTCAGTGCTAATGATCTGGAACTGCTTGCGAACGGCGAAAGAAGTCTTCTTGTTTGGTTTGTAACCAAGGATGTGCTCAATCTCTCCCCACACATCCTCGGTGAGAGTCCGAACCTGCAACTCGAACCAAGGGCGTTCCTCAGAGGGGACTGACGAGTCTCGAAGGCGGACTACGTAGTGGAGTGACGCGTAGCCGCTATCTTTTTGCCCCCGCTTGATATCCTTGAGATTCAAGGAATCAATCATATCCCGATTGAGGTAGGCAATCGGAGGTTGCGCAGAGGACACCTCCACTTCTTCGCTGTGCCGAAGTTCCTTGTCGATGAGTGGAAGATTCGTCAAGAAATAGACCACAATCCTACCGGCGATAGCGTCGGTCATCTTCATGACGCTTTTTATCGATGGTCCCTCCGGAAAGAGGGATGGGTTGCGGAGAATCTTGTCTACGACACTCTCGGGGCGCTTGATGCGTGTAACTGTGCGCTGGACGGGCGATGGAGATGGCAACCTGCTCAGCTTCGGGGTCAGTGCCCAGTATTCGGTGTTGCGCCACTGTCGGAACATCCGTCGCAGTTCATCATTGGTGGGAATGAGCACTTTGCGCACGTAATCCTCGTACTCGCTCAGGAATTGCTTCTTTGCTCTCTGCATTCGTTTCCTTCCACACTCGAGCCTTGCCTACTTCTCTTCATGTGATTTCCAGATACACCCTTTGGCGCTTTCCTTCCAGATAGGACGCCATGCGAAAAAGCGAACAAGAGGCCTGACATTAATCCACATCAATGCGTTGCGAGAATCCCAGTTTTTGTTCGGCGTCTTATATGGTTTCCGCATAACACGCTCTGCCTTACAACACCGTCATGACGGTGTTGCTGGGCTGGCCTTCGCCGGTTCGCCGTGGCGGATTGACGGCGATGACGCGGTATTCCCATTCCTTGTTGCGTTCCTGATCCAACAAAGTAATTTCGCTTTCGATGGCCATTTCTACATCCGTCCATGGGCCTTCGGGGCGTTCGTCACACTGAATCTTGCAGATCGTGAGTCTGCCACCATCCCAATTCAACACTTCTCTCTTTGTCTACAACTAACAGTATAGTTTGCTCCCTGTGCTGTCAAGATTGAAATCCACCTGCGTCGAAATTCGCTCCTGTTCAGACAATCGTGCTACACCAGGTGGTCGGTTTTTCTGTTGAATTCGCGCCCACGTTTTGGTAAACTACCACCATGCTGACCTTGATGGAAGTTCTCTGCACGGAATGTGGTGCCTGTGTGCCGGTGTGCCATGTCAACGCGCTCAGGCTTACTATCTCCGGTCTGAAGATCGATCAGAACCTGTGCGACGACTGCAAGGTATGTGCCCTGATCTGCCCGGTCAGCGCGCTGCAAATCGAAGAGAAAGAGCTTGAAACGGTTTGATGTCATAGTCGTGGGAGCGGGTCCGGCCGGTTCAATGGCGGCATATCACGCCGCCGCTGCCGGTTTAGACGTGCTCCTTCTGGAGAAGCATAACCAGATCGGCGTCCCACTCTGCTGCGGCGAGGCTGTCAGCCAGTCTGGCCTGGAAGAACTGGTGGATGTCAAGCAGTCATGGATTGCCACCAGCATTGAGGGAGTCGATGTTTTCGGCCCGCAGGATTCCAGTCTTACAATCAGGCATCCCCGTGCCGGCTACATCCTGGAGCGGAAACTGTTCGACCGTGATCTGGCTATGATGGCGGCGGCGAAAGGGGCTCAGATCAGGATCGGCAGCGAGGCTGTCGGGCTGATACCAGGCGACAATGGCTACCGGGGAGTGATTGTTGAAGAACTGGGAGAAAGAAGGGAGTACTTGGCGGAGCTGATTATTGCTGCCGATGGGATTGAAAGTGTAATCGGTCGGCTCGCCGGTGTCGGCAAACCGATACCCTTAAAGCTCTACAACACCGCCACTCAGTTTTTGGTCTGCGGCATAGATATCCCTCCGGACTGGATCGAGTTTCACTTTGATCCCGACCAGTACCCGGGCGGTTATCTCTGGGTCTTTCCCAAGAGCAGACATGCCGCCAATGTCGGTGTCGGTCTGGTGATGATCGATCGCAAGGGCGTTAGCCAGGCTGATTTGCTGATCCGGTTCTGCCAAA
>JAGLUH010000493.1 GCA_023134875.1 Candidatus Zixiibacteriota bacterium | reverse complement strand
ACTATACTGATCTCAACACCAACTACTTCGACCACAGCCCCAGTGTTGAGAAGAAGAAGATTGCGGACAGCAGAAGGAACAAATCGTTTACCGAGGTCAATATCGGGTTGTCGGAGCAGGCGGCATTTGCGGAAGCGGAGCGCTGCTTTTCCTGCGGTGTCTGCAACGCCTGCGACAACTGCTGGGTTTTCTGCCCCGATATCGCCATTAGCCGGGTAGACGGCAAATACCTGGTCAATTATGATTATTGCAAGGGCTGCGGTATCTGTGTCCATGAATGTCCGCGCGATGCGATCCACCTTAAAGCAAGGGGGAGTCATCATGACGAATATCAATAGTAACGGCAGCACCACCAAGGTAATTACCGGCTCACATGCTGTCTCTTATGGTGTCAAGTCGGCGCGCGCCGAGGTGATTACCGCCTACCCGATCACGCCGCAGACCTCCATCGTCGAGTTGTTAAGCGAGTTTTGCGCCAGCGGTGCACTCGACGCTGAATTCATCAAGGTAGAAAGCGAGCATTCAGCGATGGCGTCGCTGATTAGCGCGTCAGCGGTCGGCGCCCGGTCGTTCACCGCGACCTCGGCACATGGCCTGGCGTTGATGCATGAAATGCTGCACTGGGCGGCAGGTGACCGGTTGCCGATTGTCATGGCCAATGTCAACCGGGCGATGGGTTCGCCCTGGTCGATCTGGGTCGACCACAACGACAGTTTGTCGCAGCGTGACACCGGCTGGATTCAATACTATGTCAGTTCCAACCAGGAAATCACCGACACGATTTTACAGGCCTTCAAACTGGGCGAGATGGTCGGATTGCCGGTAATGATCAACCTGGACGGCTTTTTCCTGTCGCATACAGTGGAACCGGTCGAAATCCTCGATCAGGATAAGGCGGATCAGTTCCTGCCCAAGTATGAACCTCAATGGAAACTCGATCTCGATGACCCGCGCACCATCGGCGCCCTCTGTGCGCCCGATCACTACTTTGAGCTACGCTGCCAGATTCAGCACGCTATGGAGACCGCCAAGGTCAAAGCGGTGGAAGTCGACCGGGAATTCGGTGACCTGTTTGGACGCTACTACCAAAACATCGAGACTTATGAGATCGATGACGCTGAGACGGTTCTGATCGCTTACGCGACAATGGCGCAAACGACCCTGCATACGGTTAAGCAACTGCGCCGACAGGGGCGCAAGGTGGGGATGATCAGAATTCGCCTGTTTCGCCCCTTCCCGACGGAGAGATTGCTGGAAGTCATCAAACCCGATGTTCGGTACATCGTCCTCGATCGCAACATCGGTTTTGGTGTCAGCGGTATCTTCTGTCAGGAAATTCGCAGCGCGCTCTACCGCCACGATCTGAGACCGAAGATTTTCGATATCGTGCTGGGCATCGGTGGACGTGATATCACTCCGGAGATCATCACCGGCGTATTGGATAAATACGAGAAACTGCCAACCGTTGATCAGGACTTCTATTGGGAGGGGGTGATGAGTTGAGTTACCGGATATCTGAACTGGAGATGCTCGATAGCGGGCATCTCGCCTGCGCTGGTTGTTGCGAAATCCTTGCCCTCCGGTATGTACTCAAGGTGCTGGGCCGAAATGCGATGATGGTGGTGCCCGCCTGTTGTGCTACGGTGGTGGATGGAGTCTGGCCCTACACGTCGGTCAATATACCCTTTTTCCACACCGCCTTTGAAACCGCAGCGGCGGCAGCGGCCGGTATCCGTGCTGCGCTTGACCATCAGGGCAAACAGGATACCAAGGTGCTGGCCTGGGCAGGCGATGGCGGCACATTTGATATCGGTATCCAGGCACTGTCATCAACGGCGGAACGCAACGAGGATATTCTCTATATCTGTTATGACAACGAAGCCTACATGAACACCGGCATCCAGCGATCGTCGGCGACGCCCTGGGGTAGTTGGACTAGCACTACTCCGGTTGATCGTCCCAAGGGAGAGCCGAAGAAGAATATCATCGAGATCATGGCGGCGCACCGCATACCATACTGCGCCACCGCCTGCGTCGCCTATCCCGAAGACCTTACCAATAAGGTCAAGAAGGCGATCTCGATCAAGGGCTTCAAGTTTATGCACCTGATATCCCCCTGTCCCCCCGGCTGGAAAATACCATCAGAGCTATCAATCGAAATGGCACGGATCGCTGTGCAGAGCCGGGTGTTTCCACTCTACGAAGTGGAGAACGGCGAAAGCTACAAGATCACGGTGATGCCGGAGAAAGTCGTTCCGGTACGCGACTATCTGAGTCCACAGGGTCGATTCGCTCATCTCAAGCCGGCTGACATCAAAAAGATTCAGAAACGGGTGGACGCCGAATGGGAGAAACTGCTGCACAAGGTTGAGTTCTCCGCCAGGTATACAAGTAAAGGCAGGAAGAAAACCCCCAGGAAAGCAACTCGGAATCAGATAAAAAAGCGGTAGCCTCCAGGTCAGGAGTCCTGCATTTTCGGCGTTAATGGAAAGCGCGAAACCCGACTTTTGCTACCCTGGGCAGACAGCCGGTAGTCAAGCGGACAGGCCGCTTGACCTACAAGACTGGCAGATTCCAACCTACGAGCTGGTTCCCCGCTTCCGCGGGGATGACAAATCTAAGCGTCAATTGCGCGTTCTAGCAGGCAGCCTCCAACATTGTCATTCCTATTATCTCCAACTTGTCATTCCCATTGTCTCCAATTTGTCATTCCCGTGAAAACGGGAATCCAGGCCGTAGGTCATGATCTCTTGGAGCATGACAGCCTGATCTTGTAGCACATCGCTCCCAAAAACCAATCTCCCCCTATAAGTAGAGGCAGCAACCTCTATGGCTTGAGGTCGCTTCCGACTGCACCAGTGATAGGTGGCCCACCATTTATGGTAGGAAAACCGTCACGGTTGCGGTGAAACGGTATCTAAGGTAATCGCCCGGGCAACCACCGCCGCAACTTGCCAGTCATGGAAGCATCGGCTCATGTAGGTCAAAACCCCCGTGGTTTTGACTACTTTCTGCCGAGGCTTGACGTCCCCGCTCGCCGGTTGCTCCGCTTTATGCCGGTTAATCCGGATTAAGCCTCTCTTTTGCTCTTTGACATATCGAAACCACTGGTTTCGATCTATACTGCAGTTATCTGTTCTGTGGGCGGCAGAC
>JAGLUH010000492.1 GCA_023134875.1 Candidatus Zixiibacteriota bacterium | reverse complement strand
TATCTTCACGCTTCGCGTGAAGCGTCAAAAGTGCGGGACTTTTGACCTACAATGAGACTGTGGAGTGAACCATGAAGATTTCGCATCTGGCCTCCTTCGGTATACCTGAGGTCATTGTCAACTGCTGGCGCGAGAAACTGGGAAGCAGTTTGCTGCCGGTGCAGGAGAAGGCGGTCAAGGAGGCAAACATCCTTGAGGGTGCCAGCCTGATGATCAGCGCGCCGACATCGTCAGGCAAGACCTTCTGCGGTGAACTGGCGGCGGCGGCAACCATATTCAAACGGAAGAAGGCGATCTTCCTGGTGCCGCTCAAGTCGATTGCCGAAGAGAAGTATTTTGATTTCACGGCGCGCTACAGCGCTCTCGGCATCAAGGTGGTCATTTCCACCCGAGATCGCAAGGAGTTTGATCTCGACCTGGAGCGGGGCGACTTTCATCTGGCAATCCTGGTCTATGAGAAGTTCAACCAGTTGCTGATCAAGAATATCGATCTGCTCAGTTCGGTCGACCTGATCCTGATCGATGAGGTGCAGATAATCGGTGATCGAAGTCGCGGCGCGTCTTTGGAACTGGCATTGCTGAAAGTGCTGGTTTCCGACTACTCGCCGCAGATCGTGGCGCTCTCGGCAGTACTCAAGGAGCCGGAGAAGCTGGCGAACTGGCTCGGCTGCGAATTACTGGAGGATCATTATCGACCGGTGGAACTGCGCCAGGGGGTGTTGACGGCGAAGCGATTCCGTTACCGCACCTTCAACTCACAAAGCGAAGGACAGGAAAGCCTAAGTGATGTTGCCGCCGATGAACCGGAGGAGTTGCTGTTGGTCAATATCGAGCATCTGGTGGCAAAGGGAGAGCAATTGCTGGTTTTCCTGAAGAGCAAGCGTAGTTGTGAGCAACTGGCGGCGACTTTGGCGGAACGCAACTTCTGGCCGACGGCGGCGGCTACCAGTGATCGATTACAGGTGGAGGTAGTCTCCTCGCTTGGGGAAAAGCTGTTGGCGATGCTGCAATCAGGAGTAGCGTTTCATCATGCTGATCTCTCCTATCAGCAGAGAAAAACTCTGGAGGATGGCTTTCGACAGGGTGAGATCAAGGCGCTGATATCGACTACAACCCTGGCAATGGGAGTGAACCTGCCAGCCCAGACAGTATTCATTGACTGCTACAAGTATCAGGTTGGCGAGTATTCCGGCAAGCCGATGGTGGTACCGCTGGCCTGGAGCGAATATGAGGGAATGTCGGGGCGCGCCGGTCGGCTGGGTAGTAACGGTGAGTTCGGCCGTTCAATCCTGATCGCCACCAGTACCCTGGAAGAAGAAACGATCTGGGATATGTATGTCAACGGCACCCCCGACAGTATCGAGTCACAACTGGGGAGTAGGCTGTCGGTTGATGTTGTGCTTGACCTGGTGGCGTCGCGCACCGCTACCCAGAGCGATCAGTTGACCGGCCTGCTGACACGGAGTCTCTATGCCCGGCAGAAGGGCGGATTCGATGAGGAAGAGATCGCTCAGGCACTGTGCCGGCTGGAAAAGATGAAACTGGTTTTCCGGCGCGAGAACAACCTGGAGCCATCTCCTCTCGGCGGTCTGATCAGTCTCAGGGGAATCGGAGTCGACTCCGGTATGGCTATTGTTGCCCAACTCAAACGCTTCGGCGGCGTCGACAAACTTAGCTGGCTTTACACAGCCCTGTCCCTGCCCGATTCCGGGGCCACCCAGATATTCGTCAACCATGCCGAGGATTCCGTGGGAGTGTACCGGCAGCAATTGAGCCGATATGTTCACGACAATGGCGAGGTATCGCCCCAGTTGCAGCGGCTGACGGATGAGGACTACTTAGTTACTGACGATCAGAAAAACCGCCTGAAGGCCGCGTTGCTGTTGCTCGACTGGACCGGCCGCCTGCCAACTGTGGAGATTGAATCGCGCTATCATGTCAACATCGGCGCCATCCTGCAGGTGGCCGAGACAACCGCCTGGCTGCTGGAGGGAGCGGCGGCGATCGCGCAACTGCTCAACAGTTCCGCCGCACTGGTTGGCTTCCTGCGCCGCCTGTCGATTGCGGTCGGCTGCGGCTATGATCCGCAGGGGACTCGGCTTGGTTTCAAAGCGGAACAGCGCGATCTCGCCCTGGCGTTGCAGCAAAAGGGAATTGTTGCCGCCAATCAGCTTACCGACGAAAACCGTGCCGCAATCGCCGGAGTCGTCGGCACCGAGCGGGCTGACCTGTTGATCAAGAAGTTTTCGAAGACTAATAACAAGAAACAAGCAGAAGCGAAGGAGGCGAGTAAGATGCCACAACTGAAATTGTGGGGGTGCGAGCGGGGCAACCGGGTTGTTATCAATTACAACAACACCGAAATCGATATTACGCCGAAGAGTTTCAACTACCTGTTCAAGCTGACGGCGGCGCGGTTGCTGTCAATCGACGGCTGGCTCAGCAAGGAGGAAATCGAACCGGGATTCAACCAGGCCAAGAATATCTACCGCATCAAGCAGGAGTTAAAACGCTACGCTACCGGCCTGGAACGTTGTATCGAGAACAACAAGGCTGGGCGCTATCGTATCAATTTGCAGCCGGCGCAGATCAGGATCGATTATGAGTCGATGGATTCATTCGCTGATCGGGAACTGGCGGAACTGGCGCGGCGACTGCAGGAGAAGAGGGTGGTTGAAAGGGATTTCCCGGTGGTTGAAGTAGAAAAGGCGTTGGCGGATGGTCGGTAGCAGCCGATAACACTACTGTGTAGTATTGTGTCACCTGAATCTGTCAGGCCGGGGATTTGCGGGGCTCGTTTTTTCTAAAGCGGCTGCGGCGGGAAAGCCGCAGGGAAAACCGGATTAGTTAATGTCGGACAACAGGAAACAAATTCCCATATTGCCGCTGCGCCGTACGGTGTTGTTTCCCGGCTGCGTCGGTACGGTACAGATTCGCACCAGGCGCAGCCTGAAACTGCTGGAGGATCTGCAGAAAACAGAAGGGCAGATCCTCTTGATCCCGCTGCGTCGGTCTGAGCAGGAAATTCCCACTTTAGATGATTTTTCGTCAATCGGTGTGCTGGCGCGTCCGATCGCCATCCAGCCCGCCAGTGATAAAACCTTCAGCGTTACTTTCGAGACAGCAGAGCGGGTGCGATTGATTAAACTCTCCCGCCATGATCCATATTTAACAGGCGACTTTGAAACTGTGCCGGTTGAACCGGTTACAGGTGAATTTCCGGATAGGGCAACGCAGGCGTACGATCTGGCGGTAGCAATTCTGAAATCAGACAAACATTATTCCGCAGAAGTGGCGCAGATCTTCGCCGCCAATCGACATGATGTGCCGCGACTGATAGATTTTATTTCACACCATATTCAATTTCCCTTCGAGGCTAAACGTGAACTGCTGGCCGAGGAAAACCTGGAAGAGAGACTGACACTCCTGTCTGAATTGCTCGATGAAGAGAGCCGCCGCCTGCAATTGGAGACGGAACTCAAGGATAAAGTAGAGGAATCGATAAGCAAGACGCAGCGTGACTTGTATCTTCGCACCAAGCTCAGGGAGATCAGGAAGGAACTGGGTGAGGAGATTGGCAGCGAGAATCCGGCTGCGTCCTATCGACACCGCACGCAGATGCTGCCCGGTCTGCCCCTGGAAGTGAAAGAGCGGGTATTTCTGGAGACGGAGAGGTTGAAGGTCATCAACTGCGCCTCGGCTGAGTATGGAATGGTCAAGAACTATCTGGACTGGCTGCTGGCGATCCCATGGAATAAACTGCCGGGCGGGCCGCAAAACCTGGTGGAAGTGGAGAAGATAATTAGTAGCTGCTTCTACGGTTCGCAGAACATTAAGGAGCGAATCATCGAATACCTGGCGGCCGGTCAGTTAACCGACAATGTCACTGTGCCGGCTCTTTGCTTGTGTGGCCCCTCGGGCACCGGCAAAGCGGCTCTGGCACACGCGATCGCAGACTCCCTGGGACGAAAGGAGATTCGTTTCAGTGTCGCCGGAGTAATGGACGCTATCGAAATCAGGGGCGAACCACATAATATTATGGGAGCGATGCCGGGGAAAATCGTGACTTCGCTGATTGAGGCGGAGTGTATGAATCCGGTGATACTGATAGAGGACCTTGACAAGCTGTGTGGTGACGAGGGGGGAGTGGGAGCATCGCTGGCGTTCCTGGGGGTAATCGATCCCCGGCAGAACCATAAGTCTATCGATGATTACCTCGGTTTGCCGATCGATCTCTCTCGCGTCACCTTCATTTTCAGCGTCCAGACCACGGAAGGTATCCCCGAGGCGCTGGTGGAGCGAATGGAGTTGATTGAATTTGCCGGTTACATTGATCGGGAAAAGCTGCTGATCGCCCAGAAATACCTGATCCCGTCGATCCTGAAAAGCAACGGCATCGCCGCCGAGGAACTCTCCTTCACTGCCGGCGCGATTAAGAGATTGATCCAGAATTACACGATGGAGGCAGGACTTGGTCAGTTGAAAGCGCGGATTGAGACGATCTGCCGCCGTTTTTCCAAGGTCAAGGCAACCTCCCCCAAGTCGGTGAAATGGGCAATTACCGAGGATGATATCGAAGAACAACTGGGGACGCCGATCTATATCCCCGAGAAAGGCCCCAGTCATCCCGAAGTTGGTGTGGCTACCGGTGTCGCCTGGACCGGTTCGGGCGGCGACATTATGATGATCGAAGGACTGAAGATGCGAGGCGGTGGTTCGGTTACCTGCACCGGATCGCTGGGCGAGGTGATGCGAGAATCGGTGCAGGCAGCGCACAGTTTTGTTCGCTCGAAAGCGGAACTGCTCAGCATCCCGCACGAGGATTTCGCCAACCACGATATTCATATCCACTTTCCCCAGGGGGCAATTCCCAAGGACGGCCCCTCGGCAGGGGCGACGATCTCGCTGGTAATCGCCTCAGTGATGAGCAACCGCCCGATCAGGAACGATATTGCCATTACCGGCGAGGTCTCACTGCGAGGGAAGGTGCTGCCGGTTTCCGGCGTCAAGGAGAAAGTGGCGGCGGCGCATCGAGCCGGTATCTACAAATTCGTGCTTCCCAGCCAGAATAAAAAAGACCTCAAGGA
>JAGLUH010000491.1 GCA_023134875.1 Candidatus Zixiibacteriota bacterium | reverse complement strand
TGTCGCATTCACGCAGCGAGATTCGCCGCCGCGAGGAAGCGATTGTCGTTGAGGGATATTTCGATTTCTTGAGTCTCTACCAAGCTGGAATCAAAAACGTGGTCGCCAGTTCCGGTACTGCTTTCACGCGAGAACAGGCGCAACTGCTGGGACGAAGCGCACCCAGCGTGATACTGATGTTCGACTCCGACTCAGCGGGACAGCAGGCGGCGCTCCGTTCGGTTGATTACCTGTTCGAGGCGGGACTGGAAGTTAAAGTGGTCATGCTGCCGAAAGGCGAAGACCCCGATTCGCTGGTTGGCGCCGGCGGCGCCGAGGCGGTCAATGAGCAATTGTCACAGGCACAATCATTCGTGCAGTTCTCGCTCTCAGTTCTGCCCGATCGTTATGATACGTTGTCGCTGGGTATGAAAGACAAGGCAATCAAACGTCTCACCAACCTGGCCGCTAAGCTGGATGATCCGATCAAGAGAGAGTTGTTCCTTCAGGAAATATCCGAACGGTATGGAATCGGCATTGATGCCCTCAAGAGAACGGTCAAGCCGACACGGGAGAAACCGCCGGCGCCACCGGTGTCTGTACCCACCTCTCAACTGGACGATGATTTCCTCGTGGTGCTGCTGGCCCGGCCTGAACTGATTGATTCAGTTGCCGAACAAGTCGCCCCCGCCGATTTAGTCGACAAAACCGCAGCGGATATATACCGCCTAATAATAACCCGGCATCAGGAAGGGCAGGCAATCGATGCGGCGCAACTTATCGACAAGATGAGCAGTGAAGCGCAGAAACAGAAGATCGCCTCGCTGGCGGCGGAGCCGGTCGATGACGAAAAAATCACCGAACTTCTCGACGATTACCTGGCGGCCTTCAAACGAAGGCGGCAGAAACGACGCATGGCAGACCTCAAGGAGGGACTGGCAACCGCCGAGCGTGAAGGTGAGCAAGACAAGATTGACTACTACCTGGCGGAAATCAATCGCTTGAAGAGCAAGGGGTAGAGTTAATAGTCGGATGGACAGGGCATATAGACGCTCTTGCTGGATTCCCGCTTGCGCGGGAATGACATAGTCGGTGGTGTTCAGCTTGGATTTATCCTACACGCTCAGATATGTCATCCCTACTCAGATACGTCATCCCCGCGAACGGGCTTGTTGAAAAAGTCATTGCGAGGAGTGAAGGACTTAAGGCCTGAGCGACGTGGCAATCTCGTAGTTGTTTATCATCAGTACGTTGAGATCGCCGCGTCCGGCAGCCGCCGGACTCGCGATGACAAGATACGGAGGTTTTTCAACAAGCCCTAAATGGTGGGCCACCTGTGGGCCATTATGACCATCGCGGGACTATGTACGCCAGTAACACGAAGCGAGGTTTTTGCTTGCAGTGAAAATAATAATAGTTACCTTGCCAATCATGGGAATTCCCACCATGAATGGTGCCCTGCTGATTATGAAGCTTATGCGGTGGCTATCTGATTTTCTGACGGCACCTTGGTTGCCAGGTGTCGGAACCGTGGTTCTCGCTGCGACTCTATGTATACTTGTATGGTATGCACGCTCAACACACAAGATCATGAAGCTACAGAATGAGGAAGTAGGGTTGCGTAAACGACCGGTTGTATCCTTCATGTGTTCTAACTCAAAGCATATAAATTTCCCAACAACACTTCTGAATTTCAGTTTTGTTCATGCGAAAGCCCGAGTCGAGGCAACCGTGATTTGTGATAGAGAGAATATCTCGCATCCAAGGGACAGTCCTTATGCGGGGGAACAAATCTGGAATCTTCAGGCTGGGAGCAATACCGGCTTTGTGACTACAGGGCACATGAGTCTCTTACAGCTACTTAAGAAACATGGAATAGACATCCGTGGACCAGAAGTCGCAGCACATGAGATTACCGTCACGGTGGAAATGTGGGTAATTAATGCGAAAGATGACGAAGAAAACCTACAGCAAACCAGGTGTAAGAATCCGGTGTTGCAGTGGTATTGGCAGGACGAGGCGTGGGTGTTTGAGGTTTCACCTCACCACTACGATTGGTTTAACGGGCGATTGCCCTTACCACAGTAGCCGAATAGCCGGTGGCCCACCCAGAGAGGAGCGACAGGTGGGTTCGCTTTTACACCTTCTTCCGTTTAGTTCGGCAGCGTCATTTCTGTATCGAAGCAATACGTGGTGCACCAGGGAGCGATATTGGTGGCGATTAAAATCGCGACAGATTGTTTCGCAATCAGGATAATCGAGCAGGCGCGTTTCCATTCAAACCTTCTGAGCCAGTAGTTTCTCCACCTCACCGAGCATGATTTGCGCCGGTTCATAACCAGGATCGAGTTTAGCCGCCTGCAGGTAACCCATTCGGGCGCTCTCAATGTGGCCCAGTTTCAGATAGCAGTCGGCCAACCGGCAAATCAGTTCGGCAGAGTGGGGATCGAGAGTAACACATCTTTCCAGGTAGCGGATCGCCTCGGTATACTTGGATTGATCCAGGTAAATCCGCGCAACCAGGTAGAGGATTTCACCATCATCGGGAACATAATCAAGATAGAGACTAAGTTTGAGTACCGCATTGTCGGCCTCCCCCAGTTTGAAATAGGACAAACCGATGTTGCGCAATGCCACCTCAAGATGCGGTTTGATCGTCAGAGCTTTTGCATAACCGGTAATTGCCTCCTGGAATTCACCGAGCTTGAAATGGCAGTTGCCCAGGTTGTTGTGCGTGTCCGCATCATCAGGATAGGCCTCAAGCAGCCGCCGGTAGACTGCAATCGCTTCCGGGTACTTCTCCAGCGCCATCAGGATTTCCGCCTTCAGATTAAGCCCGTGATAGCTGGTCGGCTGCTTCTTCAGCAGATGATCGACCCAGCGCATCGCTTCCGGTTGATTGCCCAGTTGCCGCTGCGATTCAATCAACGCCAGCAATGCCGCTTCATGCTCCGGTTCTATGCTGACTATTTTCTCAAGATACTTGCAGGCCTCCTGCAATTTCCCCTCACGGCGCAACAAATCGGCCAGAATATACACGGCCGCCAGGTCGGTCTCATCGCTTTCGACTCGTTGACGGGCATACTGGCGGGCGGTGTCGTAATCACCCTGGTTGAAATAGAGTCGCGCCAGATGCGTACGGACATCGAGATAATCTTGTTTATATTCCAATACCTTGAGGAAACTCTCCCGGGCCGACTCATCCTGCTTGGTATGCTCGTATACCATCCCCAGCTCGTAATAGGCTTCCGCCTCCCTGCTGATGTGCATGAGGATGTAATTGTTGATTTCATCGCCGATGTCATAATCCTTGATGAAATCAAGATAATCTTCAAACGCCTTGATGGCCCTGGGGAAGTTCCGCTGAGAGGCAAAGATATGCCCCAGGTTGAACATCGGGTCGATATAAGTCGGTTCGATCTCCAGGGCGCGCAATGAGCATTCTTCCGCCTTATCGAATTCTCCCAGGAAGAAGTGAGCCATCGCCATCTGGTCCAGCGCGGAAACATGAACATGACGAAGCGATTTCTCGTTGGGATCGGTGTTAGCCACCGCTCGACGGGAATGCTCGATGATTTCGCGGCAGAGCTCCACCGAGGGTGTCTTGCTGATACCGCGCAGCAACTGCGAGTAGTTGAAGTTGGCGAAGGGATTGTTCGGGTTTTCTTCAAGCTGTCGTTGCAGAAGCGTTTTGGTTCGCTCCAGCTTTGTTTTCATTTTTTCCGCTCGCAGCCCATAACCGTAGTGTATCAACCGCACATCGGCATGCAGGATCGGTTCCTCCGGTGGTAGGCGCAGTTCGTTGTAGACAATACTTTCATAGTAACCGTTCAACTTACGACGCCACATGCGCGTTGAAGTAAGAAAGGAAGTGATCTCGCCGTCATGTTGATTCTTATTGTGTACTGATATGGAAATGACATTAATATCGGGAATGCGAGTAGCCATCCGCAGTTTGTCATGGTCTTCGCGCACCAATTCCTCATCGGCATCCATGATCAGAATCCAGTCGCCGGTGGCATAGCTGATCGACTGGTTACGATGCAGCGAGAAGCTGTTTTCCCAGTGATGATGGTATACCCTGGCGCCGAAACTCTCGGCGATTTCCACGGTTTTGTCCTCGGAACCGGTATCGACGATAATGATCTCATCCACCAGCCCCTTAACGCTTCTGAGACACTGCGGCAGCATCTCTTCCTCGTTCCGGACAATCATACAGAGAGAAATCATCTCATTGGTAAGGTGTCTATCCGCCAGTTTCTG
>JAGLUH010000490.1 GCA_023134875.1 Candidatus Zixiibacteriota bacterium | reverse complement strand
GAAGGTCACTTCCATCGGCTCTAGTCCAGGGACAATTGCTTCAAAAGCGAGAGCTCCAGCGTCGAAGATCATGGATATGTCGACTAGTCCTCCAACCTTTGTTGCGTTGCCCCAGATTATTGCTGCCGCATTACAGGAATCTTTAACCCTCTGTGCCTCATCTTCGGAGTCAATGACCCTGGAAATCGTTTCAACTTCGACTAAGCTATCCAGCTCTTCTTTCCTGAGTTGCATAGCGACACGTATGGCTAGCGCTCTGTTCAGCCCATCCTCCCCGAAATACTCACGAAGGTCTGCTCCTGAGAAGCGCGGTAATAGAATACCTACTATGTCATCTGAAAAACGTGGCAGTGCTGTTTCGCCCGGCGTGACTACCTCATAATCTGGCACCCAGTGCTCGCAAATCTGAATTCCAGTAAACAATGCTATGAGGATCGCGCCGACCCCGAGGACGATTTTACTGACTAGTGAGACAATGGGGCTTTTGTCGCACCAAGCATTGAAACGGCGAATTCCGTCGCGCGTGCTTGTTAGTGAGAAGCGTTTCCTGGTTCCCTGCGAAGGTGTGTCGTCGTCTGGCCCATTGAGTTGGCTCTCTTGTTCTTCTTCGGGTTGAAGCTCATGTTCGTCATCATGATGTTCGTCGTTTCGCATTGTCATTTCCTTGTCTTCCGGATGAATTCCTCCACTTCGGGGATGCCGCCCTGGTAGATCAGATAACCGTTGTAGGGTTCACGGGGAGTGATGTCGCTGCAGATCGGCGTGAGCATGATCTTTCTGACTTCATCGGGGTCGTCCGTCTGACCGAGCGCCCAGCCGAGCTTGACATAAGCGACTTCAGGCAGCATGTTCTCCGTAGGGATGATTCCTTTCGCCATCAGGTCGCGGCCGGTATCGTAAACATACATGTGGACATAACCCCACAAGGTCTGCACCGTCATGTAGATCACTACTCCCTTCTTAACGGCGCGTTCGACGGCGGGATAAACCGGCTTGTTGACATGACCGAGACCGGTACCGGCAATGACGATCCCCTTGTAGCCGCAGTCGACTAAGCTGTCGATGATATCGGGCTGCATGTTGGGATAGTAATAGAGCAGCGTCACTTTCTCCTCGAAGTAGGGTTGCATCGTGACCTCCCGATCCTGACGGCGGCGGTTGTAGTTCTCCTGCAAAGGCGTGATCTTCTTGCGGTCAATCATCGCCAGCGGGATATCGCCAATGGTGCGGAAAGTGGAGCGATAGGAGGAATGCATCTTGCGCACGCGCGTGCCCCGATGTAGCAGGCCGTATTCATCCGAAGTGGGACCGAACATGCAAACCATCACCTCGGCGATATCAGATTCACCGGCGGCTTTGACGGCATGCATCAGGTTCAAGGCCGCATCCGACGACGGTCGATCGGAGGAACGCTGCGAACCGACCAAGACAATCGGCACCGGCGGATTCTGTACCATGTATGACAACGCCGCAGCGGTATGATGCATCGTGTCGGTGCCATGACCGATGACGATACCATCGATTCCCTTCTTGATCTCCTTGCCGATGGCGACCGCCAGTTTCTTGTACTGCTGCGGCCCCATGTTCTCGCTGAAGACGGCGAACAACTTATCGGTGGTAAGATTGCAGAGGTCGGCCAGTTCCGGTACCGCACCGTACAGTTCACCCGGCGAAAAAGCGGGAATCACCGCGCCGGTGCGGTAGTCCAATCGCGAGGCAATCGTGCCACCGGTACCAAGAAGCTTGATAAAAGGCTTGCCCGCCGAGATCGGGAATTCCTTCTCGGGAATCTTATAGTGTGCTTCCTTGTAGCCCAGTTCTTTCATGTCCAGGATCGTGTCGACAGCGACGCCGACATTGTAGCCGGTCGCCAGCTTGAGCACGATATGTTTGTCGTCATCATTTTCCGCGCGCGGCAGGATGACCCCCTGGAAATCGCCTCGGCTGGTTTTGGTCAGCGTATCGCTCCACACCCTGACATTGAAACGCTTCAACGTCTCCAAGGCTCGGCCCTTGTAGCCTTTGAACATATCACTCATCACGCACACTCCGCTGCAACCGCAGCCTTAAGCTCCCTTAAGAGCATATTGCCGATGGCCATGCCGCGCAGGCTGCCCATGATCCAGTCCACTTCCGCCTGCCGGCTGCTTGATACACGAATCTCGGAGAACATGCGCCTTAGTATCGGAATATGAGATAGAATGCTCTCTGTTGTCAGTTTCCGGTAACCGATAGTGGTCAATATCGAGTCGAATTCCATATTGGAATAGGAATAGATCACCGGCAACATCTCACGGACGATATTGCGCTCCAGGCCGCGTTGCCGAACAAACTTGAAAAGACCGTAAACTTTATTGTAGCTGAAATTTGCAGTGGGGGTATGCCGTCCCTCAATGCTCTTGAGGGTATGCCCGAACAACGTGCCGACAAAGCGAGCCTCCTCACCGGTTTCGGCTACGATTTTTTCAATCATCGGCACCAGGTTGCGCCGCAGGAGATAGTGGTAACAATCGGCGGGGATCCGCCATTCCTGCAATTGTTGCAGCCGCTGCGAAACCGCCAGCGGCAGGTCCTGGCCGCACTCCTCGATGAATTCCTCTTTGAGAGGGATCGGCGCTGAATCAGTATCAGGATACATGCGGTTGGGACCGGGCAGCACCCGCTCAAAAATAGTCGTGCCGTTAGGCAGCGACTTCCTGGTTTCGTTGGGTACGCCGGCAAAGGCCAGTCGACATCTTTCCTCAATTGTTTCCAGAGCAGTCGGAATGTCTTCATGAGGCCCCCAAAGGATGATCTGCGCATCTCTGTCGCTGGCGTGCAACAACCTCTTGATGGAATCCCACTCCGCTTCGTTAAGGGCGGGTTCGAGCGATTCCGAGTGTATCATATTTGGTTGTTCCAGGCAGGCGATCACCTTCAGGCGGCCGCTGATTTCATCAGCAAACATCTTTTCCGGCTGGGTAAAGAAGGATAATACTCCGCCAAAATATGGCAGGTTGACCGCCATTACACGGTAACCTCTGGCGATTGCATCTTTCAGGTCGGCATGGTCACTGCTGGCCAGTTGATGGTCAACGCTTGCAGAGGCAATCTGCCATTTGTCAACCGCCGGTACCCTGCTCTTCAATTCGCTACGGATGTCCAGCAACGCCTTCTGCCGAAAGGCCTCGTTATGAGTTAGTTCCGGTATCCAACTGATATGTGCCACGCCCTTGATCTCCACGCGCGTACCACCGTTGATACTGACGTTGACATCCTGCCGCGCCGCGCCGATACCGCTTCTGACCTTGCCGGAACTGCGGGCAAGAAAACGGAGATAATGCCCCGCTGCGGCGGCCTCATCAGGGGTAAGCATATCAGGATAGGTAACGGTCTCGATCAGCGGTATCCCCAACCGGTCGGTGGTGTAAACCCGCACATGACCGATATCGGAGACCTCACGGCAGGAGTCCTCCTCGATGCTCAATTGGATGATCCGCACCTTCTTGCTGGCTAGGGGGATATCTCCTTCAATACCGACAATAGCCGTCCGCTGGAAGCCGGTGGGGATGGAGCCGTCAAGGTACTGCTTCCTGGTGATGTGAAGTTCGCCGACGATCTTGGTTTTGAGAAGCAGCGCGATCTCGACGGCAATAGCGAGCGCTTTACGGTTGATCGGAAAAGGTGGTGTGTCGTCGATATCGTAGGTACAGGCGGACTCGTTCTT
>JAGLUH010000049.1 GCA_023134875.1 Candidatus Zixiibacteriota bacterium | reverse complement strand
GGTTTCCTGCGATCGGAGGTTTCCCTGATGCAGACAGCGGGTCGGGCCGCTCGCAATGTCAGTGGCGAGGTCATCATGTACGCCGATCAGGTTACCGACTCGATGAAACGGATGATCTCCGAGACCAACCGTCGCCGCCGCATTCAATTTGACTATAACGAAAAACATGGCATCACGCCGGAGACAATCTCCAAGACCAGGGAGGAAATCCTGCAGGCGACGCAGTTCGCCGACAGCAAGCCGATCGAGGAAGAAAGGTTGATCCTGCCCGACTTTTTCAGCGAACTGACCACGCAGGATAAGATCAGTTTCCTGTTGCAGCAGATGAAACAGGCGGCAGATAACCTTGAATTTGAGCAAGCCGCCGAGCTGCGGGATCAGATCAAGCTGCTGAAAGCTCAGGCAAAAAAGAGACGCAGCCGACGCTAAACATTTGCGCAAACCGGGCAAAGATGCGTCATTAGAATAAACAGTTGAGGGAAAACATGTTCCGTTATCCGGTTACCGCCATCACATTCGTTGCGCTCTCGTTGCTGGTATTCTCCTGCAGTAACGAGTCAAAGGAAATCCGCAGCGACAACACCGAGATCGCCCGGCTGTTGATCGATGACGCCAAAGCCAGGATCATTTTCCCCACTCCGGCGATCGACACCACCAATCGCTCTCTTATCTACGCTAAACGCACCGGCGTCGCTGACTATATCAATCCGCTCGATTACTATGTTGAATTTATCAGCCAGGCTCGCGGTTTTATTATCACCGATTCCTGCGCGGCGGACACTCTTGTTACAGGCGATCCCTGCGAGTCGGTACCCCTGGAGACGGGCGAACGCGCCAAGGCGAAAGTCGTTAGAATCCATGACACCCTGCAATGCCGCTATCATATCATCCAGCGCAGCGACAGTACCGTAGTAGTGAGCAAGGATGTTAGGCTGATTGGTGTTTCCTGGGTATTGATGGCGCAACTGGGGATCAGTGAGGCGCACTATAATGGCTGGAGTATCTACGGTGTCGGCCGGCAGCGATTGGCGGAGAATTATGCCGGTCAGGTTCCCGTGGTCGACTCCATAATTATTCGACCCTATTCCGGCGATTTCGTTTATTACCCATCCGCAAAGGTGGACTACATCCCGCTGAAACTTCTGCCAACGGTAGGCAAGAGCGAGACGTTCACCGTCTATGTCTACACCAGCCCCCGCACCGGCGGCGGCGAGCTTTTCCGCGACGTCTACTTCCATCAATACCGTTACAGTGAAGGTACTTTCATCCACGAGTGGGGTGCTGTCAGCAGTACCGGTCGGTTCAATTTCGAGGTAACCGAGAACTCGGGTCACTCTTCAGGAAGCTACAGCCAGGTGGTAGTGGAGCTTTTCACCTTCGGCTCGCTGCACGATGACACTGAGACCCTCTTTGGCACCTACCTTTTTGCGATTACCTACAAGATCAAGTAGGTCACCTGCGGTCTGCTCTCCGGTAGTTTCTCCAAGCAGTGGTTGCAAGTATCACAAATCCATTGACTGCGAACAAAAAAAGCCATACAATATGATAATGGCGACCAGCAGGCGATTGAAGGAGTTGTGCCGACCGGTCGAAGTCGACTTGAAACGCTTCGATACGTTACAGACCAAGGTGCTGGGCAATGAATCACCGCTGATCCGCGCTATATCGAAGCATCTGCTCTTTTCCCGCGGCAAACGATTACGCCCGGTTCTCGTTTTCCTCACCGGCAAGGTGACTCGGTTTCGCCCTCGCCATCTGACTGAGGCGGCACTGGCAATTGAAATGATTCATACCGCCACGCTCCTGCATGACGATGTGATAGACCAGTCCGACACCAGGCGCGGTCAGGCGACAGTCAACAGCAACTGGAATAACTTGATCTCCGTGTTGATGGGCGACTACTTCTTCGCCAAGGCATTCACTCTACTGGTAAAAACTAATTCCCCGGAGATGCTGGGGCGGGTTTCTCAGGCGACTGAGCGGGTGTCGGTAGGCGAGTTGCGGCAGATTGAGGAGGCGTTCAATTTCGATCTCACCGAAAGAGAATATCTTTCCATCATCGCCGATAAAACCGCTGCATTGTTTGCCACCTCGGCATCGGCACCGCCGCTGCTCGGCGGAGCGCCGAAACGGGTGGTAAACCGTCTCGCCAGTTTCGGCGAGGATGCCGGCTGCGCTTTTCAGATCGCCGATGATCTGCTCGACCTGGTAGGCGACGAGCATCGTACCGGCAAACACCTGGGCAATGACCTGGAGCAGGGAAAGATCACTCTGCCCCTGATCTACTCTTTTCGTAAGAGTCAAACACGCACCCGCAAAAACATCATCAAGATTATGGAAAACGGAACCGGCAAGGATGGCTTCGTAAGGGTGCTCGATTTCCTGAACGACACCGGCGGTATCGAATATGCGCGAAAACAGGC
>JAGLUH010000489.1 GCA_023134875.1 Candidatus Zixiibacteriota bacterium | reverse complement strand
CCGATAGCGCTGCCGGTGGCAGCCAGAATGAAGCCGATACGTGAATTCCACTGATCCCGAGCCACTTTTCCTGCTACTCCTTAGTCTGCTGATTCAACATAATGGAGCATATATAACGTTCTGTTGAAAGGATTCGCAATATCATTTTCGCCGCCGACAGAACCGATCATGCCAAGGAAACCAGCCGGCAGCCGGGAATCGCTTAAGAATGAAACAGTATTGCCGACAAACCTCAATATAGAGGGGGAAAAACATTACCAGGCAAGGGGAGGGTGAAAACATCATGGCAGATGCCCCGGCTGAACCCGTGATGCCGGAACCTAAGCGAAAAGCGTTGGATAATAAGCTACGAAACGCCACTTCGCTTCAGGATGTTTTTCAGATTTCCTGCAAGTTTCTGAGCCGCCATTTCCCTGTCAAACGTGCCTCACTCGCCACTTATGATGCGGCAAGAGATTCCTTCACCATTGAGGCGGTGCGTATCGGCAGCCGTTATGGTTTCGGCGTGCGGTTTCGTCTCGATGGCGACTGTACCCTTCTTGCCGATGTCAAAACTGAAAGAATAACCCTGGTGGAGAAGTATCCCTATCCTGACAACTGTCCCTACTTTGAATCAAAGATAATACTGGGTAGCGATACGCGCGCGGTGGCGCTCATTCCCCTCAGCAGTAACGGTCGTTTTCTGGGGACTTTCAATGTCGGTTCTACTGATGCGTTCATCCTGGAGCATTATGTGGAAACTCTGTTTGTCGATTTCAGTCAGGCGCTGTCGCGCCATCTGGCCAAGTAACCTACCTGCTGTGGAAACGGTCGATCAGTACATGCCTGTTGATCTCGATACCTCCCTGTATTAGAATCATCTTTCCAGCAAAGCGAAATAGATACTGAGATAGAAAAAAAGCGGCGTCTACCTGTCGGTTGCCGCCGCTTATGTTTTCTCTGTCGATTTGCCTACGGACAACCTGGCGGGGGGCCGCCGCCAAAGACATAATTGATCAGATAGACAACGTCAGCGATGTTCACCAAGCCATTGCAGTCACAATCACCGGTCCACAACGGATCAGGTGCCGGCCCGCCATTGAAGATATAATCGATAAGGTAAACCACATCGCCAACATTGATCACGCCGTTGCCGTCAGCATCGCCGTAGATCGCGCCTGGTTCGTTAACGGTAAGAGCGTAGCCGCGGGCATCGGTGAACTCTGGCGTGCCGGTGTCGGTGACTTTGATCGTGAAGTAGAAGGTCGCCGCCCAGTTGGGCGTGCCGGAAATCACCGCAGTGGCAGTGTCGAAGGCGAGCCCATAGGGCAGGTCGCCACCCACGAATTGCCAGTGATAGGGCGGTGTGCCGCCGACTACGTTCAGAGTCTCCGCGTAAGCGACGCCATTGGTGCCGTCGGGCAGGGTCAATGTGGAAATATGCATAGTGAAAGGAACGACGCTTAATTGCCGCAGAATCCACTCCTGCGGGTCGAAGATGATATTGGTCACCGAATCGGCAAACCAGAATTGATAGGCCTGCCCGGCGCCTTCATTCCAGATGACGGTGTCGAGATTAGCGCCGGTGGTTTCGAAGGTGGTCTTGATTGGCATCTTGAAGTAAGTGCCGCCGGTTTGTACCTGCTCGATAAAGTAGGTGAGATCGAAACCACCCTTGCTAAGGTTCTGCTCACACAACCAGGAGATTTCATAATTCGGAGACCCTTCGCCATAGATCCACTGGTCTGTATACCAGGTCATGTTTTCGCCGACGGTGTTGCTCAGAACCCAGGTGAAATCAGCGGTAGAGGCGCAGGCATACTGGAAAGGTGAATGGTAGTAATCGTCGATGAACTGGAAAAAGGTGGAGTCTCCCAGCACGCCACGCAGCATGTGCCAGACCCAGGAGGCTTTATCGTAGACCAGGTTCTGGTCGAAGAGACCTTCGTAAATGTTCTCAACATAGACGGTGCCACCACCCAGATACTTCTGTGTTTGCATGTAGTTGAAATAGGCGGCCTGACCATCGCGCGATTCGAAGTAGATCGGTTCGGTGTAGGAAGCGCCCCCTTCGTTAAGCCACATGTGGTTCAAGGGACAGCAGGTAATCATGTCACCCCACCACTGGTGACCGGTCTCGTGGGCGATCACCCAATCAGTGTAGAAACCCGGGCTATAGAAGGAACAGGTCTGATGCTCCATAGCGCCGCCCCAGCCATAGTTGGCATTGCCCGCTTTCTCGGTGGCGAAGGGATAAAGACCCCAGGCATCACTTAACCTGGTGAGAACGTCGGGCATGATGGTCTGGTAGGCGTAATAGGAACCGCTGGCATTGGGCAGGGCGAAGCTGTAAACCGGCATCGACGTGGTCTCGTAGTTCCAGGTCTGCACATGGACATTGAAGTCGGCGCAAGAGAGCGCAATCAGGTATGTCGTTATCGGGTAGTTGTGCTTGTAATGAACTCGTTTGCGCCCGCCGCCGAGGTCGACATCATCAACAATGGCGCCAACGCTGGCGACCTCGTAACTGGAGGGACGTTCGATATAGAAGTCGATGGAGTCAGGTTTGTCATCCGTTCTGTCTTTACAGGGGAACCACTTGCGGGAGCCGAACGGTTCGCAGTTGGTCCAGCACATCTCGTAACCCCAGACATAGCCGAAACCCATCCCCTGCTGGTAAGAATAGGAGGGCGTACCGTTGTAGTATACGTTCATCTCGAATTCCTCGTTTTCAGCATAGGTAATAGGTGTGGTAATCGACAGGATGTCCGAGGCGTGACTGTATGCCGCAGAACTGCCGTCGACAACTACCGAGGTTACTGTCATGTTACTGGCCAGATCAAGATCGACTGTGTTGAAACCATTGACGTTCGCCCTGATCTGGTAATCGACAAAACCGTCGATGCTGCTGGAACCGAAATCAAGACTGATATTAATGCCGTAATAACGGACATCATAATCAGCCTGGTTCCAATTCATCAGCGCCGCCTCCTGCAGGAACTGCTCCTTGATCCGATCCTGGACACCCGCTCGCTCGGCGGCATAGAACTCGTGGCGTAATTGTTTGATTTCCGCGATTTCCTCCGGCGTCAGGTTGCTGTAATCGTACGTTTTCCCGGCACCCGGAATTTGCGGGAGCGTATGAGAGTGCTGCTGCGCTGCTATTGGTGCGACTAAGAGCAAGGCAAACAGGAGTGTTGGGGTGATATGCTTCATTGTTGCTCCAGGTTTTTGAATATATGTTATTTCTTCATCATCAATCGATCTGGCGGTGCCAACTGGCTATGCAGCATCAGCCCGCTCATTCATGGTGAGGACATCTGAGGCGGGTCGAACGCCGCCATGCGAGACGATAAGAACTCCGGGGCAAACTTCATTTTACCCCAGGTAGCAGTTTCACATAAGATAATACGTCCGTAATGTCATATTGTCAAGTAGAAATGCTTTGCAGTCAAGGAATTTGCGCCTGAACGGGCGCATCAAACGGACAGGTCGCTTGACCTCTGGTCTCAAGTAAAACCAAGAGATAGCGACCGTAGAGAACCGACAGGCGAGGCGGTCACAAATGTTCTGTGCGCGGGCAGATCTCCCGAGGTTGTCTCAAAACTCGAAAATCGTCATTGCGAGGAGTCCGCCACAGGCGGACGACGAAGCAATCTCCAACCCGTTGATCAGTATCGAACTGAGATTGCTTCGTCCGCCTGCGGCGGACTCGCAATGACAGCGGGTGGCGTCCAAGTGCCTTTTTGAGACACCCTCTCCCGATCTGCCCATTCGCTGGATAAAAACCAGGGGCAGGTCAGGAGCCTCACCGCTCACGAATCACAACGGGTGAGGTACCGGCCGGCTCATGGCTATCAAGTTTTCGCTGATAAAGTCGATAGATATATCCATAAGCGGGTTAGTCACTTAGAACGGTTTCGTCAGAATCCGGATAGCGAATTAGCAGCTGAAAGGTATAATTCATGCTTTCCCATATTGAAGAACAGATCCGTGCTTTCGAGACCAAGCTGTACGACATCGAAGATGAGCCGGAAAAGAAGTCGATGCAGCTTGAGGATGTCGCCACCATGGGGCTGATGATTACCTCGCTGCTCGATATCGAAAAGGTCTTATCGGCGATGATGGAGATGGCGATCCGGATGGTATCAGGTGAGGTGGGATGTATCATGCTGCGGGACAACGGGTCGTTGCAGACAAAAATTTCCTGGGGTCCGGATGACAGCGCAATACAATCGATCAAGATGAAAGACGATATTGATGTCGCCACTTGGACCTATCAAACCGGCGAAACCACTGTGATCAATGAATTCCCTGAATCAGAAACCTCCTGCGGTAATGTGCAGGCGCTGATAGCGGTGCCGCTGACCGCCCGGGACAAGCATATCGGCGTTCTGATAGTAGTGAACAAGATTTCCGGTGGCCCCTTTACTGATGATGACCAAATGATGCTGGAAACGCTGGTTCGTTTCGCCGCCGTCGCCATCGAAAACGCCAGCCTGCTGGAGAAGCAACTGAAGCAGCAGAAACTGGAGCAGGAAATGACGCTGGCCCGACAGGTGCAACAGGCGCTGCTGCCAGCGCGGTCGGAGGCCCTCGCGGGTGCTATCATTGAAACCGTTTACCGGCCGGCGGGACCGGTTGGCGGAGATTATTTCGATATTATTAAGCTCTCCGGTCATGAGTTCATGGTGATTGTTGGCAATGTGAGCAACAAAGGGATGCCGGCGGCTTTGATGATGGCGGTGATTCGTTCCGTGTTCCGGATGGAGATGGGCAAGAATATCGAGATTCATCAACAGATCAGCGATCTGAATACGTTTCTTTGCGATCAGGTACTCAAGACGGAAAACATGTTCATTTCCCTGACCTACGCCTATTTCAATCTGCACTCGCGGTCCTGTACCTATGTGAATGCCGGACATCTGCCGCCGATTCATTACTCAACCGGCGACAGCGATATCAAACTCTGGAAGACCGGCGGGATCATCCTGGGGCAATTTCCTGATTTCCAGTTCAAGTCGGACACTGTGAAACTAAAGAGCGGCGACAAGATTCTATTCTACACCGACGGCATCAGCGAATGTGAAGATGGTCACGGGGGGATGTATGGCCGGGAACGATTGCACCAGTTCGTGGTCGCCCATGGTGATCTGCCGACAGCGAACCTTTTGCAGAAAATACTGGCTGACGTTGATGATTATGCGACGGACCTGGGTGATGTACAGACAGATGATATCACCGCGTTGCTTGTGGAAATCCAGTAATCATGAATCAGGTAAAATTAAGCTTCAAGGCTGTCTCCGGTGATTTCGATGAATTCTATCAGTCTGTCTACGAAATGGCTGATCGTCTGAAATTGTCCGGAACGGAACGTTTCCGGTTCGTTCTCTGCATTTCCGAAGCGTTTACCAATGCCTTTGTTCATGGAAACAAGCAGGACCCCAGCAAAGTGATTAATGTTAATTTTCGCTGGGATGAGAGCACGGTACAAGTCGATATCGAAGATGAGGGCGCCGGCAAAGCCGATCAAATTGATCTGGAACACGCCACCGCTGTCGCCGCCGATCAAACCGGCGGACGCGGTATTGGATTCCTGAAAGAATATGCCGATAGAATAAAAGTGGAACCACGAGATGAAGGGGGATTACGCATGAGCATTTACTGGAAATTGGGTGATAACATACCAATAAGCGGAAATCAGGCTTCAGCCTGATAACGGAGGGAAACATGGAAATTCGTGTCAACGACAATGATGGGCTTACCGTGTTCAGCCTGAAAGGGCGGCTCGATTTCACCAACTCCAGCAATCTCAAGGAAGAGATCATGAAGTCTGTCAAGGAAGGCAAAAAGCAGATGATCCTGAATTTGTCCCAGGTCGATTTCATCAACAGCTCGGGGCTGGGAACATTGGTCTCAATCCTCAAGGAGGTTCGCCTGGCCCGGGGACGTATGGTGCTGACCGATCTGGCGAGTTATGTGCAGGAGATCTTTGAGATTACTCAGCTCTCGCACATTTTCGAGATATTTCCCAGTCAGTCGGAAGCGGTGGAGGCCTTTGCAACATCGCCTGTTAACGTAAATTGACAGCAAACGTCAAAAAGGTAATAGATGGGTATTGAAAACAAGAACCTGAAAACGCTGTTGGAGAGACTGTACAGCGACGACTGCTTCGATCGCGAGGAAGCTATCGCGGAATTGAAGGAAATCGATGATCCTCAAGCGGTGGCGGCGCTGGTGATGACACTTGAGGACCCGGACAAGGGTATCCGCGAATCGATTGCCGAGGCGATAATCGAGGGCCGGTCGCCAGCGGCGCCTGCGTTCCTGGCGCAATACCTTGACCACGACGATATCGCGGTCAGGAACCTCGCCGCGGAATTACTGACCAAGCTGGGCAGCCTCTCGATCGAGGCGCTCAGTGAGAAATTAAGTGACGACGATCATGATGTGCGCAAATTCGCGGTTGACATCCTGGGAATGATTGGCGGTACCGCCGCCGTTGAACCGGTCATTCGCGCTCTTGATGATGACAACATGAATGTGGTTTGTTCGGCGGCGGAAACCCTGGGTCTGCTGGGTGATCCGCAGGCTGTCGAACCGTTGCAGGAGGCCTACCGGAGAAACACCGATGCGCGCGCCGCCATAATCGAGGCGGTGGGGCGGATCGGCGACCTCTCGGCGCTTAACCTGTTGACAGAAGCCCTGGCGGCCGACGATCCGGTGCTGGTATTGACGGCAATCGAAGCGATGGGTAACATGAAAAGCCGTAAGGTTGAACTCTACCTGAAAAAGCTGCTGAAAAACGAAGATAAC
>JAGLUH010000488.1 GCA_023134875.1 Candidatus Zixiibacteriota bacterium | reverse complement strand
AATTTCCCCAGGGGCAAGGCAATTACGTTGGTACCCTGGGACCCGCAGGAGTTGTGGCCGTTGGTGGTGGCGGGTTTGAAAAAACGTCCGGCGTTGTTGATGCCGTTCGTCACCCGTCCCAATGAGACCGTTTTTGATCGCCAGGAATACGGTCTGCCGCCGGTGAATGCTTGTATCGACGGTATCTATCAGTTGCGCCAGGGTAATCCCCGCAAACGACCCTATCATGGGACGATCATCCTGCAAGGCAGCGCTGTGATGAACGATTTTGTGCCTTATGTACTGCCAAAGATCGATAAGAACAAACTTAACCTCAGTATCTATTATGTTACCTCCGCCGAGTTATTTGACCTTCTGACACCAAAGAAGCAGGAGAGCATTCTCCCCGCGAAACAGATGCAGGAGGCGATGGGGATCAGCGACTTCACCCTGGCAACCATGTATCGCTGGATAGCTTCCGATTTCGGTCGCCGGCACACGTTGCATGCTTACCGGAAAGGTATCTACCCGGGCAGCGGGCCGGCCGCCATGGTGATGCAGGAGATCGGCCTGAACGGCCCGGCGCAGTGGCGAGCGATACAGAAGTACATCAAGGATCGCCGGAAGTAGTTCTATCGGTGCTGTTTCCTCAATGGATGCGGCATATTGAACTTGATAATACAAGTCACCTGCCCAACGAGAGTTACTATGATATGAAAGCAGCGGCGGGTTCGGTGATTACGCCGAGAGTAAAGCCAGTAGGCCATCCAAAACGAAGCGACGGACAGGTTCACTTGGTAACAGCTTCACCTGTGGCCCACATTGACAAACGATGCAACTGAGAAAATCGCATCACCCGAAAGGCATTAAATGGCAACAACTTGAATGATCTGCAAGAAAGAAAAGCATCTCTTGAATTTTAGTCGAATTTGTCCGAAAGTTATTTAAGATATACAACGCTGACAACATTGTCAGTTTCGTAAGGAAAAAGGTGACCAGAGATGAAGAAATATGAGTTCGTTCCGCTATCGAGTTACCGCGAATATCCCGTCAAGGAAATGGAAGAGCGGGCGGCCGCATTCTATGCTGATATGAAGCGCCGGCGGTCTGTTCGTGACTTCTCGAACCGTCCGGTGCCACGCGAGATAATTGAGAATTGTATCCGTGCCGCCGGCACTGCTCCCAGTGGCGCCAATATGCAACCGTGGCGCTTTGTGGTGGTGAGCGACCCGCAGGTCAAAAAGGAAATCCGTGAAGCCGCGGAAAAAATCGAGTCGGATTTTTACAAGCAGCGGGCGTCAGAGAGTGCACTGAACGTGCTGGCGCCGTTGGGAACCGATCAGAACAAGCAGTTCCTTGAGGAAGCGCCGTATTTGATCGTGATATTCAAGTGTCGACCTGAAGTGGGACCGGGCGGCACGGTCAAGGAACACTACTATTTCGCGGAATCAGTCGGCATTGCCACCGGTATGCTGATGACGGCAGTTCATAATGCCGGGCTCGTGTGCCTGACTCATACGCCTGCTCCCCTGACCTTCGTGCGGGACATTCTCCAGCGCCCCCCTAACGAAATGCCGTACATGATCCTGGTGGTTGGTTATCCAAAAAAAGGTACAAAAGTTCCTGTCATTGCCAAGAAGAGCCTGGACGAAATCGCGATCTTTATGTAGATTGATGGTCGCACCCGACCGCTGGCTCACCATTTATGGTGGAAAATAAAACACTCGTATCGAAGCAATACATCGTACATCAGGGGGGATACAAGTCTATCGTTCAGTCGGTGCATGCTGCTGGCTGTGCATCGAATAACTGCTCAGGTAACGGCTAACAGTCAGGGACACCGTCGCCGTTGGGGTCGCCTGGACTCGGCCCGCTGCCGAAGATATAGTTAATCAAATAAACCACATCGGCGATATTGACCAGCCCGTCGCAATTAACATCACCAATCGAGAGAGGATTAGGTTGCGTGCTGCCCTGAAAAATATACTCAACAAGACTCATAATGTCGGCGACCTCGACAACACCATTGTCGTCACAATCACCATAAAGCGGCGCTACAACTGTCAAGCTGCCTGAGACCAACGTGGGAAAGACATTGATCTCACCGGTCTGATTGGCGTACTGGCACATACGCGGATCATCATACGGTGGCTCATCCGCTGGATTGAATACGCTAATCACAGCCTCGGCGCCGATCAGCGCGTCCTCCCTGACCTTGACATAAAACTGTATGATCGCACCGCGCCCGATGGAGATCGCATTATCGTAACCGGCACCCACCAAAACGCTGTACTGCGTGGACCCAAGGAATAACCCGCCCGGCATGGAAAGTGGGCTAAATGGCTCAAACAGGCCGGGAAGCTGCGCCCGGGGAAGAGTGTCATACTTGACGTAGAGTTGTGGCGGGTCGTGATAGTAATCCCATTCTCCCACCCACGTTAACAGCGAATCGTCAATCGTAAAGTAGGCGACAATGCCAGCCAGGTCAGAACTGTCGTTGACCACAAAGAACTGTATCGGCACGATCTTACCCGGACAGGCGACCGTATCCAACACCATAAAGGTGTCAATAGGCGACGTTGTCTGCGCGGAAACCGCCAATGGCAACGCGACCGGCAGCAGCAAAATCGCTACAACCAGGTTAATCCTTGTCTTCATGGGAACACCTCACAAAACTGAAATCTTTTCTGTTACACAACCGCCCCTCGGGCGTTAGGAAAGATCACGAATACATCAGTAAGTAATCGCGCATTTCCGTTGGTATAAAGCGGGCCGAATAATTGCCGGCGAATACCGGGAAATACTCAGACACAAGTACTTGCACATAGAATAGCGTAAATACCGTCATTGTCAAGCGGTTTCTGTGACGTTGGCACAGTATCCTGCCACTTCAGACGGCTTCCAACCTACGTTTGCTAAGTGACCGGCAAAGCTAACGCTTGCCGTTATCGCCGGCCTCCACTACTGTAAATGCGGTCATGCCGACGATCTCTTCAACATCCAAAGCGCGATGCAAAATATGAACCGGTTTACGCATACCCATCAGGATCGGTCCGATCGCTTCCGCGCCGCCCAGCCGTTGCAGCAACTTGTAGGAGATGTTCCCTGACTGGATATCAGGGAAGATCAGCACATTGGCTTTCTCCTGTAACTTGCTGAAAGGATAGGTCTCCTGCAATAGTTCCGGCATCACCGCGGTATCGGCCTGCATTTCGCCGTCAACGATGAGATCAGGATGATCCTGATGCAGAAGCGCTACCGCGTCACGCACCTTCTTGACATGCCGATGTTTGACCGAGCCGAAATTGGAGAAGGAAAGGAGGGCGATCTTCGGTTCAACGCCAAACCGCTTAGCGGTCTCGGCACAACAAAGCGTGATTTCCACCAGTTGTTCTGCGGTCGGTTCGATATTGACATGGGTGTCGGCGAAGAAATAGAGCTTGTTTTTGACGATCAGCAGAAACAAACCGCTGACCACCGAGAGATCGTCCCGCTTGCCGATGATTTCCAGCGCCGGCCTGATCGTGTCGGGATAGTGTTGCGTGACCCCCGCCAGGAAAGTGTCGGCATCACCCATGTGCACCATCATCGCGCCGAAGTAATTGGGATTGAGGAGAAGTTTCCGGGCATCGAGCCTGGTGACACCCTTCTTTTGCCGCAGCCGGTAGAACTCATCGACATACTGCTCATATAGATCGCTCTTCTGCGGATCGATGATCTCAACATCGTCCAGCTTGATATCATTCTCCGCCGCCACCTGCTTGATGGTTTCTTCCCTGCCGAGAAGTATCGGTCGGGCGAATCCTTCATGAGCCACCTGATGCGCGGCGCGCTGAATTCTGTCGCAATCACCCTCACTGTAAACCACCCGTTTGGGCAGTTGTTTAGCGCGATCGATCATTGACGTACGCAGTTCGCGCGCGCGACCGAGACGCTGTTCCAGCTCGTGTTTGTACTTCTCGATATCAATCTGGCGACGGGCGACACCCGACGTCATCGCCGCCTGGGCCACCGCTGAGGTTTCCCATAGCAGAACACGCGGATCAAACGGCTTGGGAATAATATATTCACGACCGAATTTGAAAGCGGAAACGCCGTAGGCGCGGGCGACGGCGTCGGGCACATCCTCCTTGGCCAGCGTTGCCAGGGCTTTCACCGCAGCGATCTTCATTTCATCGTTGATGGCGCGGGCGTGGACATCGAGCGCGCCCCGGAAGATGAAAGGGAACCCAAGCACGTTGTTTACCTGGTTCGGATAATCGGAACGTCCGGTAGCCATGATGACATCGCGGCGGGCGTCAACGGCGTCGGGATAGGTGATTTCCGGATCGGGATTAGCCATCGCGAAGATAATCGGGTCTTTCGCCATCGACTTGACCATCTCCTGGCTGACCAAATCCTTGACCGATACGCCGACAAACACATCAGCATCTTTCATCGCCTCGGCGAGAGTGTGACAATCGGTCTGACGGACGAACTCCTGCTTGTACTTGTTGAAGGTGTCGCCGCGTCCTTCAAAGAGCACACCCTTGCTGTCGACCATGAGGATGTTTTCCGGCCTGACACCGAGAGAGACATAGAGCCTGGCGCAGGCGATACCGGCGGCGCCGGCGCCCGAGTAGACGACCCTGATCTTGTCGATATCCTTGCCGATCAACTCCAGCGCATTGAGGAGCGCCGC
>JAGLUH010000487.1 GCA_023134875.1 Candidatus Zixiibacteriota bacterium | reverse complement strand
TTGCCTTTGTGACGCGGCGTGTACGCCTTGGTGGGCAGGAAGACGAAGTTGTAATGCCGGGCGAAGGCGATGACCTTCGGGTTCAACTCGGGATCGAACCAGGGGTAGGTCGAAACCCTCGCGGTTTTGACAACTTTACTCTCGCCTACCGGCGAGATGTCAAAAGTGCAGGACTTTTGACCTACTATCTGCTTGGCTCATCCTGAAGCCATCATGAGATTGCCAGGTCGTCCGACACTTGCCGGACACCTCGCAATGACGGTGCCAACCTGAGGTGCGGCGTCATTGCGAGCCCGCCGAAGGCGGACGAAGCAATCTCACACTCGGGCATAGGGTATGGTGGAATGCATTGCCTCGCCTCAAATGCCGCGTTGTTCCCTATAAGCAATCAGCAATAAACCGCTCAACTCCGGAGAGGAAATCCTTAACATCCTCGGCGGTGTACTCATTCCACTTCCCGTGTGCGGCCTTGTTGCCTATTTCCGCCCACGCAGTGATCTGCTTTTGCCTTGCCATGTTGTAAACACCTGCCTTGCAAAGGTCGGCGTTCATTCGATCGAGTTTGCCATGCGAGATGTCTTCCCGGGTACACCGTTCTTTCAGGGTCGTCTCCAAAGCAACGCGGCACAGGACAGCGGCAGAATCCTTGTAGCCTTTTTCCAGTAGTTCCTTTGCCGTTTCAAGCACATTGTCGGAAAGAACCTCTGCCATTACCAGCGAACGAAGATCAAATAGGTAGCCCCCTTCGTAGTCCTCTCTTGCCGCCTTGAACACTGCCCGGCATTCCGCGAATTCATAATGCCAACCTTTAATAAAGTCGGCAGCCTTGCTGAAATGCTGGCAGTACACACTGTCCTTACCAGTCACTCGCTGTAAGAGACTGAGTACGCTTGTTGCCCACTCTATGAGTATCTCAGCATCGACAATCACACCCTCGCCGCTTAGCTTTCTCGTTTTCTGTATCGCATGAGCCTTGTCCGTGAGTTCAGCGAATCTCTTTTTAACAAGATTATCTGTCAGCACCGGTTCTTATCTCCTCTTCTGGCTTGTCCCAGCCGAAAGGACTTCGATGTACTATTGAAGCATATTTCCTGTCTGCGCAAATATCGGGGCGAGCAGATTTGAACTGCCGACCTCTCGCACCCCAAGCGAGTACGCTAACCAGGCTGCGCCACGCCCCGATATATAAAGAGGATGGCCGGTACGCATATCCACGCGCCAACCAGATATCTATTAGTCAGCGCACCCCTCAGCCTTCCCTGAGCTTCGCAGTGTGCGCTAACTCAATAACGCATTATATGTTCTTTTCGTCAGATAGCAAGCGCTGCAGTTCCAGCAGCTCCTTTTTTATCTGATGGAGCGTCTCGGCAACCTTCGTCTCCTGCCGGGTCTGCTTCTGTGTCTCTTTGAGTTTCTGCCGCGCGCCCTCGATGGTGAAGCCTTCCTCATAGAGCAGATGCTTGATCCGGTTGACCAGTACGATCTCGCGTTTCTGATAGGTGCGATTTCCCCCCCGGTTCTTCTTCGGTTTCAAGAGGGGAAACTCTTTCTCCCAGAAGCGCAGCACATAGGGTTTGACATCCGTCATGCGGGCGACTTCAGAGATCGAGTAGTAAAGCTTGTCATTATCTTTTCGCAAACCACCCACCTCACACGATATTGTTAGTAAACTTCACGTTTAAGTTCCCGGCTCATCAACTCACTGATCGCCGTCACCGGCGCTTTGCCTTTGAAGAGCACCCGGTAGACCTGCTCGGTAATCGGCATCTCCACCCCGTGCCGGTCGGCCAGTTTCACCGCCGCCCGCGTAGTCTCCACACCCTCGGCAACCATCGTCATCGAACTCAAGATATCATTTAGCTTTTCGCCGCGCCCAATCCGTTCACCGACATAACGGTTGCGACTATGACGGGAAGAAGCCGTCGTCACCAGGTCACCCAGTCCCGACAGGCCGGCAAAGGTTTCGGGATTGGCACCCATCTTCACGCCCAGACGAGAAATCTCCGCTAAGCCGCGGGTCAAAAGCGCACCCATCGTGTTATCGCCCAATTCGAGACCATGCAGAATTCCCGCCGACAAGGCGATGATGTTTTTCAGTGCACCTCCCAGTTCGACGCCGATCAAATCGCTGGAAGCATAGACTCGAAAGGTCGGTGTCGACAACAACTGCTGTATCTCGACGACCGCCTCATCTGCATTGCCCGCAGCAACCACTGAGGTGGGGATATTGCGGGCTACTTCTTCGGCATGAGATGGTCCGGAAACGACTACGATTCGGTTGCTGTATTCCTCATCCAGTATCTCGGCGATAACCTCGGATACTCTTTTCTGGCTACTGACTTCAATCCCCTTAGCCAGGCTGACTATCACCCTGGAATCAAAGGGGGTCTCGATCAGATACCGGCATACTTCCCGTACCACCTGCGCGGGAACGGCAAACACCAGGATGTCGGCGTCACTAACAGCCTCTGCCAGGTTGTTGGTAACACCAACTTCATCAGGCAGGATGATACCGGGAAGCTTGTCCGGTTCCTGACGCAGATCAGCCAGCTTCTGCGCCGCATCAGAATCGAATTCCCAAAGGTTGACCCTGTGTCCATTATCTGAGAGCAAAACGGCAACGGCAATAGCCCAACTGCCTGCACCCAGTATGCCTACCTGTGTCATAAAAGGAAACCTAC
>JAGLUH010000486.1 GCA_023134875.1 Candidatus Zixiibacteriota bacterium | reverse complement strand
ACATAGCGTTACCTCGTGCGCCCCCATCGGCGCAAGGTGGAACGATGAATAGAATGTCGCCACAGCATACAGGCGGCTCATCGGCACTTTAAGCCGCCCTGACAAGTATCGTAGGTGCTCTGCCGGCAGGTAGCCACATTCGGACTGCAAGTCCTGCATCATGGGTATGAGCATCCCGCTCTCTCCATCATAGCGGTCAACTATCTGTTCTATGAGATTATCCTCTTGAGCCATGTTAACTATCCCAGTAGGGGTTGGTCATAATAAAATGTATAATTCTATGTCAAAACACGTTTGCCGTCAATAGACAGTTTTGCCGGTTCAATGGTTTAGGGCCTTTCGGGTTGTCCGGCCTATAGCTAAACGGTAGTGATAGTCACCTCCTTGCCTCTTTTGTGGAGTTCCTCGGCAATCTCCCGCACAACAGCTAATTTCATGGCCAGTTTTCCGGGTAAATCGGGATTTTGATGGGCTGGATTAACAGCCAGACCCACAATGAAATGTATGTGGTCGACCTTAAGGCATAAGCGGACCAATGCAGAGGCCCCATCGGTATGAAACTTGACCGTCTCTTTATCAGCACCCGAATGAAGCAGGTCATTGGTCCTGGTAAGGGTCAGGATCCCCTCGGTCGTCAGATCAACACCTTCCATCCTCGCCAAAGGAGGAACATCGGGCTTCATCGTGGCCAGGTCGACTTCCAATGGCTTACCGCCCAGATGACTGGCAACAATCTTTGCCGTAGTTCCTCCACAAACTGCCAGAAACCCGGTACGTTGTGTGAACTTGGCGACAACTTCTTCGTCGGTGCTTTTGTCCGCCGGTGGGCCAGTCAACACCGTGGCCATAAGCTTGTGGCGAACCTTTATAACTACCACGCTGACATCGTCCCCGGGCTTGCTGCAATACAGGTCCCAAACGGCCTGGGCAAGCTTATCGGCGAGTTCCTGCGCGGAAAGGTCCGGGTGACAGTGCTCTTGAAGGAAACGCGAGACCTGATCGAAGCCCCATCCGAGAGGATAGAGTCCCCCTATGCCGGCGTTTATAACACCATCGGAGACAAAGACGATCCAATCCCCGATTTTCAGCTTCAGTTCCGATTTGCGAATGGTCTTGCCTTCAATTTCCCGTTCCTCGTAGGGCACGGGCACAGACTCTCGCTGCCGCAGCAGAATAACCGACGGTGTGTCGAACTCCACTACCCGTGCATGACCTTCGGAGAAGAATTGTCCGATGGCAAAGGTGCTATAAGCAAGGTTTCGGACCTCGCATACCGGCAGCGTCTTGCTCAATGTGTTCACCACCTCGTCCAGGGACAGTTCATTCTCCATCAGATGCATAACAATTCGCGTGGTCAGGATAGATAGAATATTAGCTTTGACTCCGCTTCCCAGTCCATCAGAAAGGGCGAGCGTGACTGAATCGGCATGACGGGCAATAGCCACATTATCGCCGCAGAGTTCTTCGCCGTGTTTTTGGAGCTGTTTTGTGCCCCACTCGTAAAATATTCTCATCGCTGACCTTCTTCCTCATATAGGGACATAAGTTTCATTAGAAGCACCTTGGTCTCTGCTGTTGTCTCACCCAGGAGTCTCGCTATTTCCTGTGCTGTTTGCATTTGCCGCGAGATTACTTCCTGCGCTCGTTTCAGCATCTGCGCCCTCAAATCAAGAAAGTCCTTTCTGGCTTTTTCCTCCTCCGAGATGTCGATGAAAATTCCGCAGTAGAGGTCTTTGCCCTCGATAGGAAAAAGGCCCACGCGGAAGCTGACCCCATGCTCAGGAATGCTCTCTTTGACCATGAGCGACCCGCCCGCAGCGATGGCACGTTCGAAGCAGTCAGAGTGGACGAAGTCCTTGGCCAATTGGCCGAAAAGCTCATCATCGCCACATCGGAACATAGTGAGAAAGGCCGGATTTACGAAACGGATGCGCGTCTCTTTGTCCACCAGAAGAACCCCGTTGGGTGTGTGCTGTAATATGGCGCTGGTGTGCGCGGCTGCCTGGCCTTTGGGAAGTTCCACAGTAAATTCTCCTCTAACCGGGGTC
>JAGLUH010000485.1 GCA_023134875.1 Candidatus Zixiibacteriota bacterium | reverse complement strand
AGGCGGACGAAGCAATCTCAAGTGCCTGGCGATCAATAAGTCTGAGATTGCCACATCATCCGGCAGTTGCCTGTCAGGGCCAGGCCTTTGACTGGCCGGATTCCTCGCAATGACAAGGCTTTTCGGACAACCCCCCTGCGGACAGCCCACATCAGGTGCAAAAAGACATTGCCAGCGACGACTGAACTGCTTACTATTTACTCTATGCTCTCTCTGCGAGTGTTGATTGTTGATGACGAAGAAAACCAGCGGGAAATGCTTGCCGGTTTTCTTTCCCGACAGGGTTATAAAGTGAGCAGCGCCGCGTCCGCTGAAGCGGCTCTGGAAGTGGCTGCGCAGGAATCCTTTGAGATCGGTTTGTTTGACATGAAAATGGCGGATATGACCGGCCTCGAGTTGCTGCAGCGTCTGCGGCAAAATGATCCGGAACTTCAAGTAATTATGATCACCGCCTTCGGCACAGTGGAGACCGCCGTCGCGGCGATGCAGAGCGGCGCGTTCAGCTACCTGTGCAAGCCGGTCAACCTGGACGAGTTGCTGCAACTGGTTCGCCGCGCCGGTGAGAAACACTCCCTTTTGGCGGAAAATCGCCTCCTCAAGGAGAAGCTGGCGCAATTCGAGTCGACCGATATCATTGGTATCTCCGCTGAGATCAAGCGGGTGCTTTCCGAGATCGCCCGCGTCGCGCCAACCGACGCCACTGTGCTGATTACCGGAGAATCGGGTACCGGCAAGGAACTGGTAGCGCGCATTATTCATCAATACTCACGCCGACGGGAGGGGCGTTTTGTGGCGGTAAACTGTGCGGCGATTCCGGAGACCCTGGTGGAATCGGAGTTGCTGGGGCATGAAAAGGGAGCCTTTACCGGCGCGGAGAAACGACGGATTGGCCGTTTTGAACTGGCATCAGGAGGGACGATTTTTCTTGATGAAGTTGGTGATCTCCCTCTGGCGGTGCAGGTCAAGCTGCTGCGCCTGCTGGAAGAGAAGAAATTTGAACGGTTGGGTGGTGAGGAAGAAATCAGCGCCGATGTGCGACTGGTTGCCGCCACTAACCGCGACCTGCAGGCTGAGATTGCCGGCGGGCGTTTTCGGGAAGACCTCTACTATCGGCTCAATGTCGTCAATATCAATATCCCACCGCTGCGGGAAAGGCGGGATGATATCGTTCCGCTGGTCGAGCATTTCGTGCAACAGAGCTGCAAACGGCTGAGTCGTCAAATCAAGGGGGTTACACCGGCGGCCAAGGATTTGCTGGTGGCTTATGGCTGGCCGGGCAATGTTCGCGAACTGGCCAACCAGATCGAGCGGGCGATAGTGCTTTCTCGTTCCACAGTGCTTGATGTCGATGACTTCTCCAGTCTGCAACCTGTTCCCTCAAGGAGCGTTGCCACCACTCCGGTTGACATGTCGCTGCGCGAGTTGGAAAAACAGCATATTGAGAGTGTGCTCAGGGCGCACCAGTATAGTATCAGTAAAGCGGCGGCAGTCCTCGGTGTGCATCGCAATACCTTGCGCCAGAAAATGAAAGAGTACAACATCGCCAGGAAATAGCTGCGGCGCAGGTGATTTGATTGCGCCGTAAATCAAAAGCTGTGGGTCAAACGCCCCATCCGCTTCACATCTCGCTTGACAAACTTAATTGTGCAGGCTAAATAGACAAGCATGGTACAATCTCCGGCATATACGACCACACCGATCGAATATCGCCGCCTGTTTGATGACGAGTTGAGGGAGCGAATTTTAGCCAGCAAAGAAGAACTGGGCAAGCGGCTGGTGATTCTCACTCACCATTATCAACGACGCGAGGTGGTCGCTTTCGGCGATTTCAAGGGTGATTCCTACGCTCTCTGCAAACATGCCGCTGCACAGGGAGCGGAGTACATTGTTTTCTGCGGCGTTCATTTTATGGCGGAAGCATCGGTGATTCTGGCGCGGCCAGAGCAAAAGGTCTATTTGCCTAATCCGCTGGCGGGTTGTCCGATGGCCGATATGGCGCCGATTGATCTGGTCCTGGCCGCCTGGGAGGAACTGGGTGATTCTGTCGATCTCTCTCGGATGGTACCGATCACCTATATGAATTCCGACGCTGACCTGAAAGCGTTCTGCGGGCGCAACGGTGGTACGGTTTGTACCTCCTCGAATGCGAAAGTATCTCTTGAATGGGCTTATCAGCAGGGCGAACGGGTTTTCTTCTTTCCCGACCAGCATCTGGGGCGCAACACCGGTAACCTGCTTGGCATCCCCAGGGATCAAATCTATCTGTGGGACTACAATACGCCGCCTGCTGAGCGGGACAAAAAGGCGATCAAGCGAGCCCACCTGATCCTCTGGAACGGGTATTGCCATGTTCATCGTGTCTTCGTGCCACATCACGTGGAGGCGATTCGTGAGGCCTATCCCGACGCCAGGATCGTAGTTCACCCCGAATGCACCGAAGATGTTGTCGCTTTGGCGGATGCCGTTGGTTCCACCAGTTTTATCGTTAAATATGTCACTGAACAACCCGCAGGCAGCATCATTGCCATTGGCACCGACCTGAATCTGATCGACCGACTCGCCCACGAGAACAAGGACAAGACCATCCTGGAACTGGCCGGACAGACTTGCGCCATGTGTGTCAATATGTACCGCACGACATTAAGCGATGTGGCTTATACGCTTGATAGCCTGGATACCCGCAGACCGATGCAGGTACCGGAAGAGGTGCAGAAGTACGCCAAAATCGCGCTCGAACAAATGCTGACCATTGCCGGTTGACTGAAGAGATAGACCCGGATTCTCGAATCGCTCCTTACAACCGCCGGACGAAACCCGACATAGTACTTTCGCGTGCAAAACCTGACTCGAACTGCCGATAGACAAGTCAAAGATCGCTTATCGATTGTTTTCTGGGAAAGAAGCGTCTGTTTGCGAGTGCAGGTAGGGCCTCAGCGTGAGGATCGTCAGGTGAAGCGACCCGCCCATTTGTCTACTGCCTGTTTCGTATCCTGTTGGTGGACTACAGAGTTAAGGAGAATTACAAAAAGTTTTATGTTGACACACCTACACCATATAGCGAATTCTATAGTGTAAATATGTGCCTTTAGCTGATGACTTGCGGGGATATTTGAAGTGAGTTGGAAGGTATGGTGTGTGTGGTCAGGCTGCTGACAGCCTGAATAAGGAATAGGCTACAATACCATTCCCCGACTCTTCGAGAATTTCCCATAAGCAACGTTGTTAAGACAGCAATTCAAGGTTTGTTACAGCGGAGGTAGGATAATTTGTGGGAAACCAACTTTAAACCAATCAGGAGGGATATTTTTGAGAGGTTTATTAATGCAAGAAGATGGAAAATCGAAAACACTTTGCAAGGAGGCACACAATTGATCCTTAGAAGCAAACTGCCGGCGATTTTACTGCTGTTGTTGCTGGGCAGCGGTCTTCTGTTTGCCGGCACCACCGGCAAGATCTCCGGTGTGATAACAGACAAGGAATCCGGCAAGCCATTGCCTGG
>JAGLUH010000484.1 GCA_023134875.1 Candidatus Zixiibacteriota bacterium | reverse complement strand
TCCAAATCGCAAAAAGCGATTTCTTATCAGACTAAATAAGGAGGTGTAAACATGGCTGCGAATGCTAAAAAAGTCATTGCTGTTATTTCCCCTCGTTCCGTCGGTGGGCTGTCTATTTTCGATACGGAGGAACCGTTCACCCCTGAGACTGTCCAGGAATTCCGTTCGGAAGACTCGGTTATCCGCAGCACCGTCAATGAGTTGCAGCGGCGGGGGTTTGAAATCTTGAATGTAGGTCCGATAACCATTTCCTTCGGTGGACCGCCGAAGCTTTTTCACGACGTTTTTGGTGTAAAGCTCCGTAAGGAGAAGATGGAAATGGCTGAGGGAGTGCCAAAGGTTGAGTACTTCGCCGCAACCGCGGAAGAAGCTAAACGATTGCTTGAGCCGCCGCAGGCGTTGAAGCCAATGGCCGAAGGGGTGGCAATCGCACAACCCCCTGAACTCTTCGAGTCAGCCCTGCCGCCGATCGCACCGATCGATCCGAACGCTTACCGTTATTTCTTTGTACCAGATGACATCGCGGTTATGCTGCGATCGTCGCGTGTTCACCGCCTGAATGGGACAGGATCCGACGTCGTTGTGGCGATGATCGACACCGGCCATTACGCGCATCCGTTCTTCAACTGGCATGGATATCGCGTCTTGTCGACTTTACTTGGCCCAGACCAGAGTAATCCCGGCGATGACATGGTCGGCCACGGCACCGGAGAGTCGGCCAATATCTTCGCCGCCGCTCCCGACATAAGGTTGCGCCCGATAAAGGGCCTGCTGGACCCGGTCGGTGACTTCAACGTTGCAGTAGCCTCAACGCCGAAGCCGCATATCATCACAAACAGCTGGGGTTACAACGTCGATCATCAGTCATGGGTAGAACTCAGGGAACAAAACGAGCCACTGTATAATTATCTGAGACTGCTTGAAGCCACCATAGTTTTTGCGGTTGCGGACGGCATAGTTGTGTGCTTTTCGTGTGGCAACGGCACGAAACGAGGGTTTCCCGGCTCTCATCTGGACGTCATCTCAGTGGGCGGCGTGCACGTCAATTACCCCGACCTCTCCCTTGAGGCGTCCAGTTTCGCTAGTAGCTTTCCAAGCCAGCTTTACCCTGGACGACATTGTCCCGACGTCTGTGGTTTGACGGGCAAGGCCGCGACGATCGGGACGGCCACCCGTGCGCCGAGCATCATGCTGCCGGTACAGCCGGGCTCGAGTCTCGACGCAATTACGCCGTCGACGGGCGCTACTGATGACGGGTGGGGCCTCTTTAGTGGCACGTCAGCTGCTTGTCCCCAGGTGGCGGGCGTGGCTGCGTTGCTGCTGCAAAAAAAGCCTAGCATGAGCCCGGCGGAGGTGAAGGACAAACTTATGGACACGGCGCGCGACGTAACGACTGGAACAAGCGGTACCGGTGAGACCGCTGGTCCAGGTATGGACGACGCAACCGGTGCCGGTCTGGTCGACGCCAAATGGGCCTACATCACCACATTCAGCGACGTAGCGGCCGAATTCATCATGGCGTCGTCGGAGAGGCAGAAACAAATGTTGGAAACCGGGCAGATGCCGCGTGAGGCAGAGGAGTTCATGGCTGACTTCATTGATACCTTGCGGTCGCGGTAACAGTGGCCTACCGAGTAGGGTTGGCCGGTCTCGTTTAGGGGCTGGCCACTCTTCTCATCCTTGTGGTGGTTCTCGCAGTCCTCCGGAGTTTCGCGTCCGGAGACTCCTGGGATATGGGAGAGACCATGATCATTTTAAAAAGGGGGGTCAGGAATGACAAAGCAAGTGATTGCTGAAGTGGTGCTTCGAGCAAGCGACGGCTCCTCGATCCTAGAAGCGGAGGAACCGATTACGCCTGAGACAGCTAAGCAGTACAAGATCGATGAGGAACGTATGCGACAGGCCCGTGAAAAGCTGTTAGCGTATGGCTTCCAGATGGTGGTAGCCGGCCCATATAGCGTTTCCATCAGCGGCGGAAAGGACGCGTTTGAGCGGGTCTTTCAGACGCGATTACGGGTACGGCATGCGGTATCGGAACCCGGCATAACGGCCGGAGCAAAGACTTTCTACGAGGCCCAGGATCCAATTAAGATACCTGAGGACTTGGTATTTTTCGTGGCGGCCGTTACGCTCCCGACGCCACCTGAACTCTTTCCCTGATGAAACCGGCGAAAGGCCGATTCGGCGCCTTTGACTGGTGTCAATCAGTCGCGTTTGTTTGGCCTTCATCGGTTTCAGCAAATTCCAATACTCCAGTGATTTTGCACACGAAGTGGCACGTAACGCTGGAGTGCCTCTGCAGATCGTGAGCGACTTTAGGGTGCACATGGCGCGGACCGGATGCCGATGAAAATTTTCATCGCTTTTCGAACGGCTTTCACTACCGCTACAGTCCTACATTTCCAGTCTGAGAAAGGGGAACATAGGATGTCCCCCAGTTTCCCCTGACTACCCCGCCTTAGCCCGGGTTGAGCGTCTTTTGCAATTCCATATTCAGGTTCCCGGCACCCACTATGCCCTTTGTGGTCAGTACCCCCTATAATCCCATCTTTACTGTCAAATACCTTTATATCTAAACCCTGTAGATGTATAGAAACTTTACAGTAAACATTATTTTCTCTTTATTTCACGACGTATCCGTCGAGGCTTCTACAGACATAATTGTATTTGTAATTCAACAAGTTATATACCTATCGTTCCTGATAGTGTCATTCTTTCCCCAGCCTGGCACGATATTCGCTCAATAGCATCTTAAGGAAAATAGAAAAAGAGCACAACAGATAGTGGATGGAAAGGAGGCATGAAAAGAGATGTACGATCAGGTTTGCGTTTATCAATCATGAAGACAACCACAGTGAAAGGAGTCATACCATGAGTACGTTACGACAATGGCAAAAAAGCCTAATTCTTGGAAAAAATGAGGTCTTCGAAGCCGATCGAGAGTATCGAACGAAAGACGCGGAAGATCACACTTTTTTCAATACAGAAACCCTTGAGAACGAGTATAAGCTCGCTCAAGCTTATGCCAATGTTCGAACGCTTGAATACCGCGGTGAAGAACAAATAGAAGTAGAAACTTTTGATGATTATTTTGTACCAAGAGAAGTGATTCTTAAGACCCGATTCCAGGCCGTTGAACGGCCTCGGCCTATCTTCCCATCCGACGAAGCTTATCTTAACACGAGAAACTGGCGACATTATCGTCGTGGCGAGGTGCTAATCATTGTCGATAAAGCCGTTTATGGCGCTGTGTCTGGTAGTATTGACCAATATGTACTCGATATCGGCCGCGAAGGTTATTGGGGAACAGTCCATGTAGTCACTGGTGGCGGACCTGGCAATATCAGAAATTATATCAAAAACCACCGCTGTGTCGGCGCGCTGCTCGTCGGTGCTATTCCCGTGCCCTGGTTTGAACTCGCCAATGATTTTCATGGCGCAACAACGAGTTTTCCCTGTGACCTTTATTACATGGACACCAACGCTAACTGGAGCGATCCAGACGGAAATGGCAAATTCAATTCCGTCAGCGGCAATGTCAATCCCGAAATTTGGGTTGGGCGCTTGTATACACCGACAATGAACGGTAATGATGCAGCGATGCTCAATGATTATTTCACACGCAATCATCAGTTTCGGTTGGGGAACCTCGGACACGCGCGTTCAGCGCTTGCCTATGTCGACGACGACTGGACCGGATTCCATGATTGTGCCTTGGATGAGCAATTCCCGCCTTCAGAGATTACAACCTATACAAACCCAGATACTACCGATGCCGACCTTTACAAGGCGGAAGTTAACTCCTTGCGCTCATGGGTACAGTTATGTGCGCATTCATGGACACATGGCCACGCACTTCACGTGCCTTCTGCGCATGCAAATGAGTACATTAACTCAGCATATTTCCGAGATACGAATCCACCGAATGCCCACTTTTACAACCTTTTCTGCTGCGGGCCTGGAAGGTATACATCAAACGACTACCTGGCTGGGTGGTATATCTTCGACAAAGCAAGTGGGGGCACCAATCACGGTCTGGCCGCCGTTGCAAGCGCCAAGTCCGGTTCAATGCTAATGTTCGAGGATTTTTATCGTCCACTGGGTCGCGGTTACGACATCGGCAGTGCCTATCGTAATTGGTGGCGGGCGCGAGGTCCTGCCCATGATCTGAATGAACGCCGGTGGTATTACGGACTCGTTCTGCTTGGCGATCCTACGCTTACTTGGTGGAAAGGCGCCGTACCCAAACTTGAACAGCCACAGAAAGAGGATGTCTTTGACCACTGGCCGAGGAAAACACAATTGCGCTGGGACCCAGTAAACCTTCCCGGTGCCCGGTACCACGTTCAAGTCGATTACTTTACTGGAAACTGGGCCGAAGAGACAGGACGTTCTTGTTACAACTTCCACAACGTCACCGGCAATACGTTTGACTTCCACTTTGTTGGCAAACAGCGTGGCAGGTGGCGTGTCAGGGCAAAGGTTGATGGCACTATGTGTCGATGGTCCCCGTGGTCCTACTTCCGGTATACGGTTTAAATACTTAAATTGGTGGGCGGGGTCTGCCATTGAGTTTCGCAGGTGGTGGACCCTATACTTCTGGAGGTGATAGGAGGTGATAAGAACTCGCTTCTTGAGCGATTCAGAAAGCCATCCGACAAGTATTATGTTTTGGGAAAAAGTTACTCTGTAAGGACCATGATGTCAAAATTTGCCGAGAATCGGACGCCCCGAAGCGTTTTGAATGGCTGCAAACACTGTTTTCCACTTGCCTGGGGATTTAGGGGAGTTAGTTTAATTGACGTTGATTTTAGAGAATTGCTATCATGGTGGCATGCCTCGATATAGACGACTCAATATACCCGGTGCGA
>JAGLUH010000483.1 GCA_023134875.1 Candidatus Zixiibacteriota bacterium | reverse complement strand
TCTGGTTTGAGGTTACCGACGGCTGAGCTATTGACCGAAAGAGTGCGTTTATCACAGTGGAAGAAGGAGAAGACTGAGCCAGAGACACAATTACTGATAGTGTCCCCAGCATCGGGAAGTTACTCTCGTTCGATGTCCCCGCGATAGTCTCAAGACCTCGCAGATGTTGCGATATCGCAATTGCCTTAACGCCAACAGATAGTGTATATCAACCGTCTTTCCACCTGTTACTATCTCCGCAGGTTTTGCGCCGCAGATTTTTTAAGCTACGGCTGTTTCCGATAAGTCGCTGTCCCTTAAGATATTGATAATTGGCAAATCAGAACTGAGTATGGCATGGCTTTTGTTACATTATTGTCTGGAAGTAGGCTGAGTTAGTGTGCCAGAGAAGTCAAATCTTGCCGAAACTCGGCTTGTTTCGCAGGCAAACGCTTGCATTACCGATTAGTCGAGGGGTCGGTAATTGACCCCTCATCTGACAACATGGTGGTTCTATGGAAAATAAATCTTGCGTTCCCGGTAGCTTGAAAGCAAAATCGCAAGCTACCCGCCTGCTGCTGACCAGGGAGGGTCACGGCAGTGATTTCGCTTCTCATTACTTTCTCACCTAAGACCCGTTTGCTACCCGTTTGGTAGTAACGACAAGTTGCTCAGCAAGAATGGAGCCGGCCCCGGCTCCATTCTTGTTTTCATACTGCAGCCACAGGTGGATGGCAGCCGCCGGACTCGCAGCGACGGTTCTGGAGTTTTGGGACAGCCTTCTCTCGTACAGCAACTCTAAAAATTGTTGCGTCGTCCGATAGCTACCCAATATCAGAGTATCACATCGTCAGCCAGAAATCGCGTGGGTAGAGTCGATATACAGTCTGCTTACTTTCAACCGTTTCGATATAGTTCTCCAGCGACTCAAACTGCGTCTCCGGCCCGATTAGGAAGAAACTGCCATCCTCGCTTTCCGAGAGAGGAGCACCATAACCGATCATCACCGGCCCGTAGGCCTCCTCCATGTGTGCTTTCAGTGTTTGATAGAGATTGTCGCTTTCCCTGACGGTAAGCAGTTTCTTCCGGAAAGTCCTTACCACGTCAGATGTGAGACCATCGGCCAGATCAGACGCCATCGCCTCCCCGCGCTGCTCGTAACGTGACGGCGCACGCGAATATCCAAACGCTTGCGCTACGGCATAATCGGTCAGGGTAGGATCATCCTCGGCATTCTTTAAGAGATTGACTACAAAGCGCATCGTCTCAGCAACATCGGGGCAGCGCTCGGCATAATATGAGACCCGACCGGTGCGATCCCTGTAGGAATAGCCGTTACTATATGCCAGTCCCGCTGCCCAGGTATTCATGAAGAGGCCATGCGGCCCGCCGCCGCCATACAGCTTGCCGGCCAGGCAGTTTCTCACCGCCGTACTGCTGGTATCATACTGACCGGACAGTCTGGCCGAAAAGATCAAAACACCGTTTCTGGTGCCTTCATGCACCAAACCGGCGTAGACCGGACGAGTGATGCCCGGCTCGCGCTGCTTCAGTCGCTCAACAACCCGACTGATGTTAGCGTACTGCTGCCTGACAGAGGGTGTCTCTGAGTCAAGTTTGCCTGCGAGCTCTTTAACCTGAGCCAGAGTCGCTTCACGATCTGAACTGTTGGAGATCATAAACATCCGCGCATTGTCCGTCTTGCGCACCAGGTCAAGAATAAGATTAATCCGGCGGATTACTTCTTCCGGTTCTACCATAATATCGTTTTTGATTTCCTGGCAAAGATATGCCCAGTCAGCGGCGAGGCTGGCATCAGGAATATCATTCAGGGTCACTTTCAGCGCCTTGGCGATTTGCACACCGGTTTTCTTCGACAGATCAGAAAGCCCGGCAACATTCTGGTTCAAATCGGCAAACGCTGCGATTGCAGCGGGATCTTCAATATTCTCAAGCGCAGCCAGCAACGTCGTCAGTTCCTCGCGATTCTTGCCATTCCCGTAATCAGCCAGAAGATCAAGAAACGCAGCTAGTTCCTCCTGCTGGTCGGCGTTACCCGGATCAGTCAGCAACCATTTGAGACGCTGGAAGTAGTGAATTCTCGTCAGGAAACAGCCGGTTGTCATTATCAGTGGATTACTCTGGAATCGGTAACCGTTAGCCGGAGAATTGACCCAGTTCTCTTCCGAGCCCCTGATCCGATTACGGTTTGCTATCAGCGACTGGTCGATGACATCCATCATACGTGGCAGGTTGTCAGTGGTCAGGTAAGGCGAATAAAGAGCGGCATCCATCCAGCCCAGGGCGTTCTTCAGTTCAGCAAGATTACTGCCGCGACCCGACAGCACCAATTCGACCCGACCCGACTGGTAACCAATATCAAAGCTGGCGTCAAGAGAGAGAACCTGCCGACGGAGACGTTCCCGCATTTCCGCAAAGGCGACAATCTCACCTTCCTTGATTACGCCGATTTCGGTCAGGATGCTGGGCAGATAGGGGACATAGACCAGCAGCGATTCCGGGATGACATCAAGCCGCAGAGCAATGCCGACCTTTGACGATGTCATATTCTCGAAGGTTGATGCCACGAGGGAAATAGCGTTGGGAAGGGTGATGACCTCATAATTGAGCTGGTCGTCCAATGTCAGCGGCGGGTTATCGATGAAACCGGGAAGTTCCTGCTTGCTGGCTACTGCTTCCAGTTCAGCGGTCTTGGCAGCGAATTCATCTTTGTACCGGGCAATTGCTTCCTGTTCGTCGTCGACACCGTATTTCTTCTTGAAGTCCTCAAGGTAACCGGTCAGACGAGCCTCTTTCGCTTCCGCTGCTTTAGTCAATATCTCCGGACTGGGCGAAGCGCCGACCACGTAAGGATCGACCGCCACCAGCCGCCAGTT